>JAWOGV010000215.1:0-10137 GCA_046496605.1 Acidimicrobiia bacterium
GCGACGCGCACCCGCGTGACGGTCGCGACCGCGTAGAAGCCGAGCAGGACGAAGGCGATGGCGCCGGCAGTCAACACGGCGCGCTCGTCCGAGGACGCCGCTGTGATCTGGCCACCGAGCATGAACAGGAGGGTGCCGGCAACGGCGAAGACGACGAACGCCGGCGGTGTGGTTTGTTCTTCCATGATCCCCTCACCCATCCCATCGGTCGGACGCCACGATCGCACGAGGAGGCTTGTGGATTGCGAGAAGTGACTAGTGCATGACACGCGGGACGCGTCGTCCTGCTTCGCGACATCGTGAACCGGTACCCTGACCCCCATGGACGAATCAGTGCTGGTCCCCGTCGACGTCCCGGTCGTCGGCGACGAGCGTCGCAAGAATTGGGCGAAGGTCGTCACGAACGTCGACGGCTCCCTTGCGTCGGGATGGGCGTTCGAAGGCGAGTTCATCGCCACTGGGGGCATCCAGGACGTCCCTGTCGGATCCATCCTCCTCCTCTATGGCGAGAAGGGGTCACGGACGAATCCCCAGATCGAGGCTCGGGTGCTTCGCGTCAACGCCGACGGAACGACGTCCTTCATCACGAGCGCGAAGGGCCGGGCGTGGGCGCGCACCCTTCGCGATGGGGTTCTGGAGCTGCTCGAGGAGCAACGGGTCACGCCTGTTGGTGACAAGCAATGGGATCCCGTTCTCATGCGGTACGCGACCGAGGCCCTCGAGAGTGAGCTCGATCGTCGGTCACGGGGCTGATGCCGTCGATGGGGGATAGCGGTGGGGGCTCGCAGTGCCGCGTCAGCCGGATCGGGTGATCCGGTACACCTTCCCACCGAGCGACAGGACGTACAGCTCACCGGAACCGTCGGTACCAAACGAGCTGAGCGCGCTGACCGGGCCGAGTTCCGATGTGTGGTCGAGCTGGTTGACGGCCGACGTGCCGACGATCTCGAAGCTGCGGATGAAGCCGGTGATGAAGTCGCCATAGAAGTACCGGCCGACCAGCCCTGGGATCTCGGCACCTCGATAGACGTAGCCGCCCGTGATCGATCGGCCCTCGGCGTGTGTGTACTCAACGACCGGCAACACCTTGCCGGCCGATGAGCAGGAAGAACCCTCGGGTAAGCACAGCGATCCCTCCATCGATGGCCACCCGTAGTCGAGGCCACCGAGACCGAGGGGCACGACGTTCACCTCCTCGCGGCGATCCTGGCCCACGTCGGCGACGATGAACGTCCCGGACGCCTGGTCGATGGAGGTCCGCCAGGGGTTCCTCACTCCGATCGCCCAGATCCGATCGTCGCCCTGGGCGCCCTGATACGGGTTGCCTGGTGCCCCGTTGTTCGGTGCCGTTGCGTCGACGTCGAGGCGGAGGATGGAGCCGAGCAGGTCGTTCGTGTCGGACGGCCGGTTTCCGGGGGAGCCACCGCCATCGCCGAGTGAGACGAAGAGGCGATCATCGGGCCCGAACTCGATCATCCCTCCGTTGTGGTTCGATTCGGGTTGACCGACGGTGAGCAGCGTCCTGACCGGGCTCGGATCGGCGATGTCGGCTCCTGCGGCTGCGAAGTACTCCACCACGCGGCTCGTTCCGGATGCGTCCGTGTAGTGCACGAAGAAGCGTCCGTTCACGCCGAAGTCGGGGTGAAACGCCATGCCGAGCAACCCACGCTCGCCGTCCGTCGATATCCCGTTGATCTGGAGGAACGGTGTCGGAAGGACCACACCGTTCTCGATGATGCGGATGCGGCCTCCCTTCTCGGCGACGAAGAGGCGCTCGTCCCCTGTCGGAGCATCGAGGAACAGCGGCTGCGACAGACCCGACGCGACGAGTTCGAGGGCCAGGGGAGGCACGGTCACGATGTCCCCCCACCGCCCGGCGATGGGTAGCCACGATCCGCTGCCGAAGGGGAACGACACGTCCGCGTTCCCCTGGGTGTTCGTGTTCTTGAGGTGGAACCGCGAATCGGATGGTCGGTACACGCCGGGCGTGTCAGTTCCGTCGCCGTCCCAGTCGCCACCGACGAACCGATCGGCGGGATCTCCGAAGAAGAACTCGAGGTCTGCGTTCCCCTGCGTGTTGGAGAGCCGCATGTAGGTCAACCCCGTTGTCTCGCGGTACAGGCCCACCGTGTCGGTGCCGTCTGCGTTGAAGTCGCCCGTGAACGGTGTGTCACCGGGGTTTCCGAAGAAGAAGTCGTAGTCCGCCGATCCAAGCCCCTCGTCGCGGTCCCCCAACCCGTTGATGACGAAGACCCTGCTCTCGGCCGGCCGGTAGATCGATACGGTGTCACAACCGTCGCCGTTGAAGTCACCGGGAAGCGGGACATCCCCGGGATTCCCGAAGAAGAACGAGACGTCGGCGATCCCCTGCGTGTTGGTGTTCCGCAGGTACACGTATCCATCGGATTGGCGATAGAGCCCCGGTGTGTCGATCCCGTCACAGTCCCAATCGCCAGCGAAGGGGACGTCACCGGGATCACCGAAGAAGAACGTCGCGATGGATCCGGTCTCGGATCTCAGGCGCCATATCCCGGTGTCGGGATCGACGAGCCCCACGGTGTCGACATCATCGGCAGCGGACGCCTCAGGCGCAGATCCGAGGATCGGCGACACGAGGAGCAGTGCTGCCACCAGCGCCATCATGCGGAACCGCCGACGCGCGTTGTTCGTCATGTCGAGAGTGTGCCAGTTCCCGCGACGTAGTCAGGCGTACGAGCTGCATCGCGCGGACATGCCCTCGTGGTGTGGCCGCAGGGTTCAGCGCGGTGGCTGGCCGTCCACCTGATCCGTCTCGATGATGCCGAACAGGGCGCCGAAGGGGTCCGAAACCACGGCCGAGACACCGACACCGGTCTCGGAAGGTTCGCGAATCACCCTCCCGCCGAGTTCGGCAACCCTCGCCGCCTTCGCCCTGCAGTCCGACACCCGGAACCAAGTGAGCCAGTGCGGAGGAACGTCGTCGCCGATGGAGCCCGTCATGTCCCACGCTCCGCCGTTCATGCGTCCGGCGTTCGAGAACGTCCAGTAGGTGCCATCGCCCATCGGTGTCGGAGCGGCTTCCCAACCGAGTAGCCCCGTGTAGAAGTCCCTCGCCGATTCGACGTCGCGCGTGGCGAGGTCGTTCCAGGTGATGGTGTCGGGTTCGTTGAACACCTCGGCTCCGTCGTGCGTGCCCGACTGCCAGAATCCGATCGCGGCTCCCGCGGGATCGATCATGAACGTCATCCGTCCTGCGTCCATGATCTGGTGCGGCTCCATGATCGGCGTCGCCCCCAGCTCGACGGCCCGCTCCTGGATCGCATCGACGTCGTCGACGATGATGTATGCAGACCACGCGGGCGGCTGGCCCGCACCTGCCTGATCGGGCCCGAGGGGACCCATTCCGGCGACGACCGCGCCGTCCTTCGTGAACATCGTGTACGGCATCGATTCGCTGGGTCCGCTGTCGAGTTCCTCCCAGCCGAACAGGGCCGTGTAGAACGCGGCACCCGCCTCCATGTCGGGCACTGCGACGTCCGACCAGCCGTGGATTCCGTGGGTGAGCCCCATCCCTGCCTCCTCCTGTGGGTGCGGCGCCTTCGGCGCAGGATTCCACCCTACGCCACGCCCGCGACACACATCCCATCGCTCACCCGGTGCCCCGGCCCCATCGGGCATGTGGTTGCACGAGAACGCGACGGCATGAGGTACCCTGCGCCCGATGTCAGGTCGTTCCCGCCTCGCCGTCCTCGTGACCACCATCACCGCGGTGGCGATGCTCGTCGTGCCGGTGTCGGCCTCGACGGGCGGTTCCGGAGACGCCCGAGGGACCGGGTGCGTCGTCAACACGGCTGCGACAGGGGTACGTGCCTCGCTCACTCCCGGCGACACGGTCGGCGAGGACGCCGCATTCAACCGGGACGACCCTGACGCCGTCGACTCCCCACTCGAACTGATCCGGTTCCCTGATGAGGTAGCGCTCTGGGCTGCTTCGGGAACCGTGTCCGCGGGGGTGCGGGCAGGTGCCGACCTCCCCGCCCCTGCCGTCAGGGCGTTTGCCTTCACGGGCCCTGATCGCCAGGACAGGGAGGTTTCGGATTCGATCGTGCGGCTCTACTGCGCACTCTTCGAACGCAATCCGACGTCGTTCGAGCTCGAGTACTGGGCCGGTCGCTACTGGAACGGCCTGCCCCTCGTGACGATCGCAGAGGCCTTCACGCATTCGAGGGAGTTCGTCGGTCGCTACGGCAACGTCACCGATACTGGGCTCGTGTGGATGCTCTATCGCGACGTCCTGGGTCGCGAGCCGGGCGTGGGCGCCATCGAGGCCTTCAGGACGAGGATCGAATCCGAGTCGATGCACCGGGGCGAGGTCGTGGCCCAGTTCACCGAGTCCGCGGAGTACGTCTCACGAACGGGGACCGTGTCGCCGGTCAAGCCCGGACTCCCGTACCCCGCCGTGGGGTCTGGGCGGCGCATCATCATGACCGAGAGCGGACAGCGCGTGTGGATGATCGAGGGCACCGGTGAGCTCGCGAAGACGCACCAGGTGTCGGGGCGGCGGGGCATTCCCGGTCTGGGGCGATACAACGTGTACTCGATGTCCCGTTACGCGTCTGCACCCTATGACGGGATCACGATGGAGTTCATGGTCCGCTTCGCAAGGGGTGAGTGGCCGTACGGCTTCCATTCCATTCCCGTTTGGCCCGATGCAGCACCCCTCCAGACACCGGCCCAACTCGGGACCCATCGCTCCGGCGGCTGCGTCCGTCAGCTCTGGGACGACGCGGAAGCGATGTTCGAGTGGGCAGAGATCGGCGACAGGGTGATTCTCATCCCCTGAGGGATGTCAGTGGTCGTGGTGCTCTGCCCTCGGTGTCACGATGGCTGTTGCGACACCCGCAACGACCATGGCGATCCCCGCAAGGACCATGGCGAGGACCTGGAGGTCGTCTCCGGGGGGCGAGGTCGATTCCACCGCGAGGATGAGTTCGTTCATGCGTGGCAGCATACCGTCGCCGTGATCCAGGGCCTCCCTCGGGTTCTACCGCTTGGCCACCTCCATCGCCCGGGCACCTAGCATCGACAGGTGACCGACAACAGCACCATCCCACCCCCGCTCTCGGGTGTCCTCGGAGGCGGGCTGGCCCTCACCTGGAGTTTCGTCAGGCGGCGGCCATGGTCGTTCACGGTCGCCGTCACCGGTGCGATCATGTTCGTGTCGGCCATCGTGGCCTCGGCCATCGTCGTCGGCCGGGTGACCGACTCGCTCATCATTCCTGTCCTCCAAGGGGGAGAGGGCACCGCTGGCAGGCTGTGGCAGGCGATGGCCCTCATCATCGGGGTGGCGGTCTGGAAGTCCGTCGGCATCACCCTGCGCCGCTCGGCGGCCGGGTGGTTGCAGTTCGGCACACGGGCCGATGCCCGCAAGCGCCTCATCGATCACCAGATGCGCCTCGATCTCGCGTGGCACGATCGCCGTTCGACGGGTGACCTGCTCTCGGTCAGCGAGGTCGACACGAATCAGGGAACATTCGTGCTCGCCCCCTTCCCCTACGCCACGGGTTCCTTCTTCCTCCTGATCGGCACGATCGTGCTCGTCTCTTTCTCGGACCTCGTGCTCGGCGGCGTGATCCTCGTCGGCCTCACGATCACCCTCGCCATCGACATCCACGGAGCGTTTCGAACCTTCGGTCCCTTCGTCGAGGTCCAGGAGGAGCGCGGCGTCGTGAGCGAGATCGCCCACGAGTCGATCGACGGCGCGCTCACGGTGAAGGCACTCGGTCGCGCAACCCAGGAAACGGATCGGTTCGCGACAGCGGCGAATCGGCTCAGGGATCGGATCATCAAGGTCAATTCGCTGTGGATGGCCTATCGGGCGATCGTCGAGTCGATGCCTTCCCTCATGACGATCGCCGTGCTCGTGTTCGGTGCGTTCCGGCTCTCGGAAGGCGCTGTCTCGCCGGGCGACCTCGTCACGGTGGCGTACCTGCTCTCGCTGATGACCATGCCCATCTCCCTGCTCGGGTTCGTCATATGGGAGATGGCCCACTCGATGGCAGCGTGGCGCAGGGTTCAGGCTGTGCTCGATGCCGATGAGCTGACCGTACACGGCGGTTCCACGGCACTCGACGACGGGACGGGCGGCACCGTGGACTCGGAGGACGTGTCCTTCGGGTACTCGATGGACGAGATCGTGCTCGACCACGTCGAACTCGACATCCTCGGCGGCAAGACGGTCGCGATCGTCGGCCCCACGGCGAGCGGGAAGTCGACACTCGCCCGCCTCCTCGCTCGACTGTGGGATCCCACGAGCGGTTCGATCACGCTCGACGGCAGGGATCTGCGGGACTTCGCGCGCAGTGAGCTCGCGGGGGAGGTGGCGTTCGTCGCCCAGGAGTCGTTCCTGTTCGACGACACCATCGAGGGCAACATCACGCTCGGGGCATCCATACCCCGCGAGGACGTCCTCGCCGCAGCGGAACTGGCAGGCGTCGCCCGATTCATCGACGAACTCGACTACGGATACGACACGCGCATCGGTGAGCGGGGTACGTCGCTGTCGGGCGGACAACGACAGCGCGTCGCCCTTGCACGGGCGCTCGTGCGCAAACCACGCCTCCTCGTCCTCGACGACGCCACCTCGGCCGTCGATCCCTCCGTCGAGAGCGAGATCCTGCGTGGCCTGCGCAGGTCGGAGCTTCCCTCGACGGTCGTCATCGTCGCGTATCGTCGATCGTCGATCGCGCTCGCCGACGAGGTCGTGTTCATGGAATCCGGTCGGGTCGTCGCCCAGGGGACCCATGAGGAGCTCCTCGCCACGACGCCCGGCTATCAGAGGCTCCTCACGGCCTACGAGGCGGACATGGAGGATCGAAGACGCGAGGGCGTGTCGCGATGAGCGATGCACCTGCTCCCATGCGAACGTCGACCGCGCTGCGACGCTCGTTCGCCGTCGCCCCTGCGCTCGGCAAGGGACTCTGGCTGACACTCGTCCTCGCCGTCGCAGGAACGGCGCTCCAGATCGTCGTGCCCGTCGTCCTGCAGCAGATCATCGACAACGAGATCCTCGGGAGCGACCGGATCGACACGGGAGCGGTCGTGTCGAGGGGCGTCGTCGCGTTCGTAGCGGTGCTCCTCGCGATGGCTGCCCGATGGCTCTCCCTGCGGCGGCTCGTCGTCTCGTCTGCAACCGGGCTCGCACAGCTGAGGATCAGGACGTTCGGACACCTGCATCGGCTCTCCCTCCTCGAACTCCAGGCGGAGCGACGGGGCGCGCTCGTCGCACGCGTGACGTCCGACGTCGAGACGATCCAGCAGTTCATGGAGTGGGGCGGGGTGGGCATGGTGCTCGGCGTCTCGCAGGTGACCCTCGCGATCCTGGTGATGGCCCTGTATAGCTGGCAGCTGACGCTCGTGGTTGTCTTCGGAGTGCTCATCTACACCGCACTGATCGTCGTGTTCCAGAAGGTGCTCGGGCGGGCACACGATCGGGTCCGCGAACGCGTGAGCGACTCTCTGGCCGTGACCGGTGAGGCGATCTCCGGCCTGGCGACGGTCAGGGCCTACGGCATGGAGGAACAGGTCAAGGGTCGGGTCGATGAGACGCTCAACCGCCAGTTCTCGGCGGAGGTGCGCACCGCGATCCTGGCATCATCGCTGTTCTCGAGCGCCGAACTCTTCGCCGGTCTCCTCACCGCAGTCGTCATCGGTGTGGGCGTCGTCTTCGGTGGCGGGTGGGGGATCAGCGCAGGAGCCCTCGTCGCGTTCCTGTTCCTCGTCAACCTGCTCATCGAGCCGATCCAGCGCCTCGTCGAGACGATCGACCAGGCCCAGTCAGCAGGCGCCGGATTGCGCAAGATCCTCGGGATCGTCGACACGCCTGTTCGCATCGATGACCCCGACGATGGCGTGGGGCTTCCCGACACGGATCTCGGGGTGGCATTCGAGCACGTGACGTTCGGCTACCCGGACGGCCCGAACATCCTGTCGGACGTCTCGGTGTCGATCTCGCCGGGTAGCCGGGTGGCGGTCGTGGGTGAGACCGGCTCAGGGAAGACGACGTTCGCAAAGCTCGCCACGCGGCTGCTGGCACCCGACTCCGGTTCTGTCCTTGTCGGGGGCATGCCCATCGACCGCATCCGGTTCTCTTCCCTGCGCAGCAGGCTGTCGTACGTGCCCCAGGAAGGCTTCTTGTTCGATGGCACCGTCGCCGACAACGTCAGATACGGCAAACCGGGCGTGTCCGACGAGGCCGTGCGTCTTGCGTTCGCCGATCTCGGGCTCCTCGGGTGGCTCGATGGCCTCTCGAATGGGGTGCAGACAATGGTCGGCGAGCGTGGCGGGAACCTCTCCGCAGGCGAACGGCAACTGGTTGCCATCACACGGGCGTGGATTGCCGATCCGAGCGTGCTCGTGCTCGACGAGGCGACGTCGGCCGTCGATCCCGCACTCGATGTCCAGATCCGCCGTGCCATCGACTTCCTCACCTCGGGCAGGACATCGATCACGATCGCCCACCGCCTTTCGACCGCGGAGGCCGCAGATCGGGTGCTCGTGTTCGACGATGGTGTCATCGTCGAGGACGGCACCCATGTGGATCTCGTGGGCCGGGGTGGCGTGTACACGTCCATGCACGCCGATTGGCAGGGATCGACCACCTCGACCTGATCGTCCCGATCGCCGGGCGGAGAGGCACGGATGGCCTCGAGCCCCCTGAGCGACGACAGCGGCCCCAGAAGGGGCCGCTGATCAAGAAGGGTGGGTGACAGGCTTGGATCGGATCGCCTCGGTTGAGAACAAGTAGCCTCGCCGGCCTCCCACCTTGGACAGTATCGGCACACCGCCACGGTTTCTTGAGTATTTGCGGGCTGATCGGGTTCGCGAGGACGTGCCTGGCTGCCTACAGCGATCAGGTCCACCACCGTCACTACCGTGAATCCATGCTGTCCGTGCAGGGGGTCTCGAAACGTTTCGGCGAGGTCGATGCCATGCGCGAGGTGACGTTCGATGTTGCCCCCGGCAGGATCACGGGCTTCCTCGGTCGCAATGGGGCTGGCAAGACCACCACGATGCGAACCGTCTTCGGACTCGTCACGCCTGACAGCGGTAGGGTCACGATCGACGGTGAGTCGATCTCCTCGGAGCGGCGGCTCCGTTTCGGATACATGCCAGAGGAGCGCGGCCTCTACCCGAGGATGAAGGTGAGGGATCAGCTCATCTACTTCGGACGACTCTCGGGGATGACCGGATTGGAAGCAGCGTCGGGCGTCGACCGGTGGCTCGCGGAGTTCGATCTGTCCGATCGAGCCGATGCCCGCCTCGAGGAACTGTCGCATGGGAACCAGCAGCGCATCCAGCTGACCGCGGCGATCCTGCACGATCCCGACGTCCTGGTGCTCGATGAGCCGTTCGCGGGGCTCGATCCCGTCGGCGTCGAGTCGCTCGGGACCGTCCTCGGATCGTTCTCCGAGCGTGGCGCCGCGATCCTGTTCTCCTCGCATCAACTCGACCTCGTCGAGTACATCTGCGAGGACGTTGTGATCATCCATCAGGGCTCGGTCGTCGTCCAGGGATCGCTCGACACGATCCGTCATGCGGCCGACTACCGACGAGTCGAGATCTGGGTGGACGATGTGCTGTGGGATCCACCCATCGACACGGCACGCAGGGTGGGATCCGGGAGCCGGTCGCACCACATCATCGATGCATCGGTCGACGTCGAGGCCGTCCTCCGCCTCGCCCAGGCCTCGGGAACGATCACCCGCTTCTCCTTCGAACCCCCGGCCCTGTCGGACATATTCCGAGAGGCGGTCACGACGTGAACCACTGGAGGCAGATCGCCATCTTCGCACGGCGCGAGTTCGTCGAGAGGGCGCGGAGCAAGGTCTTCCTCACGACGATGGGGTTCATCGCTGTGTTGATCATCGGCGGCATCGCCCTCGTGTCCCTGATCGGGACCGACGAGGAGGCGACGCCGCTCGGCATCGCGGGAGATTCACCGACGGACATCGATCGGTACATCGAGGAGGCGGCTTCGGCGCTCGAGCTCGACGTGACCGTCACGGAGCTCGGCACGAGCGACGATGCGCTGGCCGCTGTCGAGGCGGGGGATGTGGATGCAGCGCTCGTGGACGGTTCCACGATCGTCTCGAACCA
>JAWOGV010000201.1:0-4245 GCA_046496605.1 Acidimicrobiia bacterium
AGCGAAGCGTCCGTACTCGAGGATGGCACCGCCGACGAAGAGGTTGACACCCCCGTCGGCCATGCCACGATCCCGTCGGCGCCACGCTCTCCAATCTGTTGCGAGACCGATGATGCCGCGGTAGCGCTCAGGGGCAGTGCGTACCAACTCGGAGAAGATCCCGATCTCGCACGCGGTCCCGTCGTCGACGATGGGGCCATCGAGCCACGCCACCATTGCGTCGGAGTCACGCAATCCGGCGGAATCCGCAGCGAACACCGTCGACGCATCGAGGGGCTCGATGTCTTGGCGATGAGGTACGAAGCACTGATGGCCTGCCTCCTCGAGGCGGTCGGCGAGACTGTCCAGATGGGTGCGTTCCGCGGGCGTGAACATCGGTCCGGCCAGGTAGAGCTTCATGCCCCGATTGTCGCAGCTCTGAATCCATGGCGTGTTCGAGCGTCCGATTCGTCGCCCTACCCAGCCCTTTCCGGCGACTCGGGGACGTGATCACGGTACGGATCGAGCGCCGGGTACGACGAGAGGAAGTCACGCCAGGTCCCGACGGACACGATCTTCCCGGAGCGACGCAGCTCGATGTAGTCCTTGATCTCCGGGATCACGCGGATGCTGAACAGGAGGTTGCCCGCCACCGCGAAGATCGCCTCCGGAGTGCGGCGCCGCCAGATGAACCAGGGGATGGCGAGCCACATGCCGAGGGTGTAGGAAGCGAGCATCTCGCGGAATACGCCGACCCCGAGCGCCACGCCGACAGTGTTGGTGACCGGTACGCCGATCGGATCCATGGCGAGCATGCCGCCGTAGAAGGGGGTCTGTCCCCTCCCTCCATCGAATCCGTGGTAGAGGGGGTAGTTGTGGCCCACGATCGCGCCGACCGCTACTGCCGCGTGGAACGGTTCGTCGGGCCACCGCCGCATCGTCAGCAGCGTAGGTACGTAGGCCTTCCCGGTATCGAGCACCGCGGTCACGACTCCCCACACAGGGCTCGTCTTGACGGCGACGCTCGTGGCGCTCACCCCCCGATAGTCGATCTCCGCCCCTCCCGGCATCGCGAGGGTCGTGTCTGTCATGTCGAGCTCCGGCGCAACCATCCTGCCGACGACGCGCCCGAACGAGACGGATCCACAGAGATAGCCGATCAGGCCGAAACCCAACAGCTTCAGGGCCTTCACGCCTGATCCTCGAGGGTGACCGTCCCGCGATAGCCGTCGACGGTGATCGTTGCGCCGTCAGGGATTCGCATGGCGCCTTCCACCGACACGACGCAAGGGAGGCCGTATTCGCGAGCAACGATCGAGCTGTGGGACAGCATGCCCCCCGATTCGGCGACGACCGCACCTGCCTGCGCGAACAGCGGTGTCCATCCGACATCGCTGAACGGGATGACGAGCACGTCTCCTGACGAGACCTTGTCGAGGTCGTCGATGCCACGCACGATCCGGGCAGCACCGCGGTGGTGCCCTCGTGCAGTGGGTGTGCCGGTCCACACGCCCCGGTCAGGCGCAACGCCGCGGCTCGGTACGAAGTCGTCGCCGTAGATGAGATCCGGCATGTCGTATTCGACAGCGTCCTCCATCTCGGAGCGCCGCTTCCACACCACGTCGGATCGGTCCCGACCGTCATCGAGGGTTGCGTACACCTCATCGACCGTCAGGTACATGATGTCGTCGCGCTCGCTGAGCGCGCCGGTTTGTGCGAGGCGCTTGCCGAGCTCGAGGAAGTAGTCGCGGAACAGCCCGTATCCGAACGTGTATGTCGAGGACACCGCGTCGCGCCGATCTCCGAATGAGGCGGCGCGGCGTCCGAGCCGGTGGATCAGCGGGCGCTTCCACTGCGGGATCCGGGACTCGACGTCCTCCAACGTCAGGCGATCTGCCCGGGCCGTCTGACGGCCGCGGCGGAGGGCCATGCGCACCACCGTGTCGGGGGTGTCCTTCCAGGTTGGGACGGAGAAGTCGTTGCCGGAATCGCTGAAGTGACCGAAACGGGTGAGGAATCGATCAACCTCGTCCCGCTGCGCCGGGCTGAGGTCGCCGTAGCGCACCTCTCCGGTCTCCCCACGGGTGCTGTCGACTTCGGCGAGGCTGTCGCCAAGCTCATCCAGAAACGGATTCGGATCGAAAGCCGCACCACCATCGACGCCAACGGCGACCTCGGAACCGTCGATGCCATGAGCACCCAGCTGCGACCGGAACACCGACGCGTAGACGTTGGCGAGGAGGGGAGTGATGACGTTCAATCGGGCGGCATCCACCCCGACGTGGCGCAGCAGCTCGATGTCCGCGATCAGCTGGCCGGTGGGAAGGGCCTCGAAGTCCTTGTCTGCGAAATATCGATAGAGCGAATCGAGGATCGGCAGTTCGCGGTCGACGGTGCGGCCGTACCTCGCGATCCGTCCTCCCAGAACGGCCATGCGCGGCAGTTTCCGCATCGTCCCCGGCCCCGGCCTGAACGACGGCTGCTTCGATCCCGACGGAAGGCCCAACAGCAGCTCGAGCGATTCGCGGGGCATGCCAAGGGCTTCGAAGACACCTCCGATCGCGGTCATGTTGAAGTACGCCCGATATCCGAACGGGCGCGCCAGGTCTTCGGGCTCGAGGCCGAGTTCCCCGACCGCGGCTTCCAGAAGATCCAGCCACGCCTTGTTCACCATCGGAACGTTGATCGACCATACGAGTGGCTTGATGAGGCCGGGAAGCACTTCCTTGGCGATCCGGCGCGAATAGACGGTCACTTCGTCGAGACCGCCGATACCCCGAACCTGGACCCACCACACGTCGGTGCCGTCGTAGACCCACTCGGTGTCTACAGGAACGGACATCGCCTCAGCTATGTCGGCGACCTCCCCGACGATTCCCATGATTCGGTCGTCGTCGAGGATCGCCGCGTCGGGGCGCTCCACGATGTCGCCCCAGCGGTGGACCCACCGTGCGGGCGCCACCCCCTGGGTCTGGAAGCGCTCACCGCTCCCCTCGACCGCCTCGATCACAGTCTCGTTCAGGCCGGTTATCGGATTCTTCGAGAACGCCACGCCTGACACGACGGGCTCGACCATCTCCTGGATGATCACCGACATCGTCAACGCCCGGGCGTCGTGCTGGTGCTCGCGGTAGGCCGTCACGCCCTCGCTGTCCACCGATGCCAAGACGTCGGCAACGGCGGCACACACCGAATCGAAGCCCCGCACCCCGAGCACCGAAGTGAACTGACCGGCGTACGACACTCCACTGCCGTCCTCGACGTTCGCCGAGGACCGGATGGCGTATGAGCGTTCCGGGCGGATGATCGAACGCAGCAGGCCGGCCGTTTCGGCTCCGTCACGCGGTGGTTCGACAAGGACCCATGTCGCAGGGATTCGATATCCATGGTCTGCCAGCCATCGCAGCCCGAGCGACTTGCCCCGGAGACGCCCGTCGAGTGGCGCCGTCGTGATCTCGACCAGCCTCCCACTCATCGGTGGGGTGTCACCACTGCCACCCATCTGCTGCTCTCGTGTGAATGCCTCCACAACGCACAGCTTATGACCGACCTCCCTGCGTGGCGACCTGGTTTGGGGCGCACAGCAGGCCGGGTCGGGATCCGAGGCGGCCGCTTGGAGCGTCCCACACGATACGATCCATGGGGAAGGGCTCCAGCAATGAGACGACTCATCCTCGTGATCGGCGTTGCGCTGGTCGCCGCCGCGTGCGGTGGATCCAACGACGATGGGGTTGCGACGCTCGAGAACGCGGATTCACAGCTCGAGCAGACCGTCTCCGACGCCTCCGAATCGGTTGACGACGAGGAGGCGCTTCTCGCATTCGCCGCCTGCATGCGGGAGAACGGTGTCGAGACCTTCCCGGATCCGAAGCTCAATGCCGACGGCTCCGTGAGTTTCGGAACCGGCGGGGGCTCCAGCCCCTTCAGCGATGTCGACAATGACACAGCTGAGGCGGCAGTGAACGCCTGTATCAGCGAGCTCGAGGGAGCGGCCTTCGCTCCCGGGGGTTCAGCCTTCGACATCAACGAGATGCAGGATGCAATGGTGGAGTTCGCACAGTGCATGCGTGACAATGGCGTCGACTTCGACGACCCGGACCTCGCCTCCATGTTCTCGGGCGGCGCGCTCCAGAATCCCTTCGAGGCACTCGACATCGACGATCCCGAGGTCGCAGCTGCAGTCGAGGCGTGCCAGGCCGCCTTCACCGGCTTCGGGCCGGGCTTCGGGGGCTGATCAAGGGCACGAGGTGCCCCACCAGCAGTGGG
>JAWOGV010000324.1:0-3719 GCA_046496605.1 Acidimicrobiia bacterium
TCCCAGCTCGCGGCGGGTTCCTGGCAGGCGCCGCTTCGCGTGATCGGCGTGGCGGGCTTCGTCTTCGCCGGCCTCTACCTGTTCACCTACGACGCTCCCAGGGGCTTCCGCGAGCCCGAGCTCGCCGTACTCGCAGAGCAGGGCCTTGCGTACGAGCACAGGATCGATCGATCCCAGCTGCGAGCCCTTGCGGATGGCCGCACGAACCGCTGGCTCATCCTCCAGGGAATCACCGCCCAGATCGCGTACGGGTCGCTCATCTGGGTGACGCTGCTGTATCAGGAGAAGGTCCTCGCACAGGGCTACAGCGAGGCGACCGCGACCAAGGTCGGTGGCCTGTTCGCAGCGATGTTCACCGTTGGCGCACTGTTCTCGATCCTCGCTGGCCACATCGGTGACCGCATACAGCGCAGGACGCTGCGTGGCAGGGCGATCGTTTCGGCGGTCGGCATCCTCGGTGCGATCCCGTTCTTCCTCGTGTTCTTCTGGGTGCCCCTTCGCGGACTCGAGGTGACCGAGGGAGCGGACACGATCACCCTCGCCGGAGAGGTCCTCGCTTCGCTCGTCACGAATCCGTGGGCCCTCCTGGCATTCCTGTCGGGCGTTGCTGCGATCGCGCTGACGTCGGCAGACAGCCCGAACTGGTTCGCGCTGATCTCGGACGTGAACCTCCCCGAGCATCGAGGCACTGTCTTCGGAGTCGGCAACTTCACGAACGGGGTCGGGCGATCGATCGGGAGCGCGCTGACCGGTCCGATCGCCCAGGCCATCGAGCGGTCGCTCCCTGCGCCGTACAACTGGGCGCTCGGCCTGACCGTCTTCCAGCTGTTCTTCGTGCCCACGGGATGGTGCTACTGGAAAGCATCCCAGACCTGCCCTGCCGACATCGAGGAGGTCCGGGCGACGATGACCGCGCGGGCAGCCGCCCGTCGCACGTAGCGGGCGCTCGATCGATGGCCGTTCGACCACTGCGACACGCCCGAGCCCGCTACCTCATGTCGGGCGGGAGCTCGGCGATGTACGGAAGCGTGCGGTAGCGCTCGGCGTAGTCGAGGCCGTATCCGACGACCCAGACGTCCGGGATCGAGAATCCGAGGTAATCGATCTCGACGTGTTGTTCTGTGCGGTCGGGCTTGTGGAGGAGCGTGCAGATGCGAAGCGATGCGGGACGTCGCGCCTCGAGCATGCGCCGAAGGTACGAGAGGGTGCGGCCTGTGTCGACGATGTCCTCGACGAGGAGGACGTCCTCACCGCCGATGTCGTGGCGCACGTCCATGAGCAGGCGAACCGACTCGCCGTGCTCGCTCTGGCGGGCTCCGTAGCTCGACACGGCGATGAACTCCACCCGTCGGGGCACCGTGAGCCTCCTCGCGAGGTCCGAGAGGAAGATGAACGACCCCTTGAGGACGCCGATCAGCACGAGCATCTCGGTGTCGCGGTAGTCGGCGTCGATGCGGGCAGCGAGTTCGTCCACCCGCGCCGAGATGACATCCTCGGCAAGCAACGGGGGCGGCACGGCCGTCACGGTCTGCATCTGGTCAGGCGATCGTCACCTCGTCGCTCAGGTACACATCCTGGATAGCGTTGAGCAGCTCGATGCCCTCGGCCATCGGACGCTGGAACGCCTTGCGGCCCGAGATCAGTCCGGTCCCGCCTGCGCGCTTGTTGATCACGGCCGTGCGCACCGCCTGCTCGAGGTCCCCCGCACCCGCCGATGCACCGCCCGAGTTGATGAGCGCGATCCGACCCATGTAGCAGTTCGCCACCTGCCACCTGGTCAAGTCGATCGGGTTGTCGGACATCAGCTCGGAGTACACACGCGGATGGGTGCGGCCGAAGCCCACGGCCTCATAGCCGTTCTTCGATTCGGGCTGCTTCTGTTTGATGATGTCGGCCTCGATCGTGACTCCGAGGTGGTTCGCCTGAGCGGTGAGGTCGGCTGCACCCTCATGGTTGACACCGTCGACCTTGAAATCGCTGTTTCGCAGGTAGCACCACAGCACCGTGAACATCCCGAGATCGTGGGCGCGCTCGAACGCGTCCGCGACCTCCTGGAGCTGGCGGGTGGCCTCGGAGGATCCGAAGTAGATCGTCGCACCGACGCCCGCGGCCCCGAGGTCCCACGCTCGGTCGACCGATCCGTACATGACCTGGTCGTACTGCGCCGGGTAGGTGAGCAGCTCGTTGTGGTTGAGCTTCACGATGAACGGGATGCGGTGGGCGTACGTGCGCGACACCGCACCGAGGACCCCGAACGTGCTTGCCACTGCGTTGCAGCCACCCTCGATCGCGAGCTCCACGATGTTCGCGGGGTCGAAATATGCGGGGTTCGGCGCGAAGGATGCGGCTGCGGAGTGCTCGATACCCTGGTCAACGGGGAGGATCGACACGTAACCCGTCCCGCCGAGCCTTCCGTGGCCGAAGAGCTGGGCGAGGTTCCGAAGGACCTGAGGATTCCGGTCCGTTGCTGCGTAGGACCGTTCGATGACGTCGCCGCCGGGGAGCGTGAGTTGGTCCTTCGGTATCCCGTGTGCGGTGAATCCGAGCAGCTCGTCGGCTTCGGCGCCGAGCATGGCGGCGATGTCCATGGTTCCCTCCGTCGTTGGTCCTCATCGGATTATCGCGCCGGACGTGGCCAACGACGAGCCGGAAGGTCCCCAGCGGCGGTGTCGCGAAAAATACCCGGTGTCGCGAAAAGCCTCTCGCTGCTGGGCTGGGAATCTGTCACACGCCTCCGCTACAACTACGGAACGCTCCGAGATGGCCCCGACATCCGTCCGATACAGGGAGTATTTGACGAGTGCCATCGATGTAATTACACTTGTGCAACCACGCAACATATGGGGGCCATATCGTTCCGACGACCCATCATGTTGTGGTTGTGGGCAGATTTGTGGATAAGTACCTGACGGCGCAGTGACGCCGAGGCCTTGGGAGGGCGACGATGACAGATGGTCTGGAGATCCAGCGACGGTTCACCACGGAGGGCACGAGCCCGTACGACACCGTCGAATGGTCCAAGCGCGACTCGAGGATCACGAATCCGGACGGCTCGATCGTCTTCGAGATGACCGCAGCCGAGGTTCCTGCGTCGTGGTCACAGGTGGCGGCGGACATCATGGTCTCGAAGTACTTCCGCAAGGCCGGTGTCCCCCAGGTCGACGACCAGGGCAATGCGATCGTCGACGACGAGGGCCGACCGGTCCTCGGCCCCGAGCGGTCCGCTCGCCAGGTGATCGATCGCCTCGCTGGCACGTGGCGTTGGTGGGGTGAGGAGCACGGCTACTTCGCGTCATCGGCCGATGCCGACGCCTTCGAGGACGAGCTCGCCTACATGCTCGTCCACCAGATGGCCGCACCGAATTCCCCGCAGTGGTTCAACACAGGCCTCCACCATCGTTACGGGATCTCCGGTCCCGAGCAGGGCTTCTGGTACGTCGACCCGGAGACCGAGGAGCTCGAGTCCTCCCCCGACTCGTACAGCCGTCCCGCACCGCACGCATGCTTCATCCAGTCCGTGGACGACGACCTCGTGAACGCCGGCGGCATCATGGATCTCTGGATCCGAGAGGCGAGGCTCTTCAAGTTCGGTTCAGGCACGGGCACGAACTTCTCGAACATCCGTGCCGAGGGCGAGCCGCTCTCGGGTGGCGGGAAGTCGTCCGGCCTCATGTCCTTCCTCAAGGTGGGCGACCGTGCGGCGGGCGCCATCAAGTCGG
>JAWOGV010000363.1:0-9063 GCA_046496605.1 Acidimicrobiia bacterium
ACGTGACCAAGGTGTATCCGGGCGGCACGGTTGCCGTCAAGGACATCGACCTCGACATCGCAAAGGGCGAGTTCGTCTTCCTCGTCGGTGCATCGGGTTCCGGCAAGTCGACGCTCATCCGCTTGATCATGCGCGAGGAGGCTCCGACGAACGGCGATCTGTGGGTCGCCGGCAAGCACGCGTCCGATCTCGCCAATTGGAAGGTCCCGCACCTCCGTCGCTCGATCGGCACCGTGTTCCAGGATTTCAAGCTCCTCCCGACGAAGACCGTCTATGAGAATGTGGCATTCGCGATGGAGGTCACCGGCAAGCACCGGTCCGTCGTCCGCAACCAGGTTCCCCAGGTGCTCAAGCTCGTCGGGCTCTCGGCCAAGGCCGACAGCCTCCCCCGCCAGCTCTCGGGAGGGGAGCAGCAGCGCGTCGCTGTCGCACGTGCATTCGTCAACCGTCCCCTCATCCTGCTCGCGGACGAGCCGACGGGAAACCTCGACCCCGGCACGTCCGTCGGCATCATGAGGATCCTCGACCGCATCAACCGAACGGGCACCACGGTCGTGATGGCCACGCACGACCACGCCATCGTCGATGCGATGCGAAGGCGCGTCGTCCAGCTCGACCGAGGGCGCATCTCTCGGGACGAGTCACGGGGCATCTACGAGACGCGTGAGATCACAGCCGTGACGACCGAGTCCGGTGACGTCGAGCTTGTCGCCGTGGCGACCGCGGACGGCTCGTCGCCCCCGCTCGTGGTGGACGCCGCAGAGCTGTCGGACGATGCAGTCGTGGATCCGTCTCACGAGTCGTCGGAGCCGACGTCGACGGCGACCGCAGGCGTCGAGGCGGTGTTCGACACGGACGAGACCGAGATCGTAGGGACGGACGACGGACTCGAATCCGCTGACACGCCCGATGTCCCGGACACCACCGATGACACCGACGAGATCGAGGTGGTCTCGTGACCCAGGTCTCGTATCTGTTCAAGGAAGCGTTCAACAACCTCGGCCGGAACGTCCTGGTGGTACTCGGTGCGATCCTCGCCGTGTTCATCTCCCTCACACTCACCTTCGGTACGGTCGTCTTCGGTGAGATCGTGCGTGTCAACACGCTCCAGTGGGCTGAGGACGTTCGCGTCATCGCCTTCCTCCAGGACGACGTGACCACCGAGGACACCCTGGAGCTCCAGGCCGAGGTCGCCTCGTGGCCGCAGGTCCAGGACGTGTTCTACGTATCGAAGCAGGACGCCTTCGATGAGGCGCAGCTGCTGTTCTCGAACGACGAGGCGATCCTCCGGGTCCTCGAAGAGACCCCGGATCTCCTGCCTGCGTCACTGCGTGTCCAGCCCACCGATCCCGAGGACTACGACCTGATTGTCACGCGATTGGGCGCCACCGCAGGAGTAAGGGAGGTGGAGTCCGCCGGCGAGGCCATCGATGCGATGATCGCGCTGCGTGACGGGTTGCAGATCATGTTCTGGCTGTTGGCCGTGGCGCTCGGGGTTGCCGCGGTCGCTTTGATCGCCAACACGATCCACATGGCGATCTATGCTCGCCGCGAGGAGATCGAGATCATGCGACTCGTCGGAGCGAGTAACTGGTTCGTACGAACGCCTTTCCTCATCGAAGGGGCTTTGGAAGGGTTGCTTGGCGGCGCGCTTGCCGTCACGTTCATCGTCGTCGCACAGCAGCTGGCTGTCGACAGGCTCGCGGACCTCCCGGAGTGGATCAACCTCGCGATCCAGAACGATTTCCTCCTCAGGCAGGGTGCGCTGGTCCTGCTGTTCGGGGTTGCTGCCGGTCTCATCGGCAGTTCCTTGAGCCTTGCAGTCCACCGTACCTTGCGCTCGTGACCAGGCGACTCCTCCTCCTCGCGCTCGTCGTCACCCTCTACGGGGCCTTCGCGTATCCCGCTGTGGGAGCGGACCCCGATTCGGATCTCGACCGAGTTCGGGAGCAGATGGCCGAGGTGAGGTCCCGGATCTCGGTCGTCGCGTCCGAGCGCTCGGCCCTTGCGAGGGAACTGATCGCCTCCGGTGAGGCCCTCGAGGACACCGAGCGCGAGGTACTGGCAGCGTCGAATGAGGTCAGCATCGTCGATGTCGCCCTCGCCGCGCGAATGGATTCGCTCGGTGCGATCAGGGCTGAACTCGGTGAGCAGCTCGCATCCCTCGCCGAGACACGGCGCCTCCGAGACGATGCCCGCACGGAGGCCGAGACATGGGCGCTTCAGGCGTACATGGGGGGTGGGACGGCGCAGCCCTCGATCGCCTTCAACGCCACCGTCGTCAACGACATCTCCGTGGGTGTTGCGTATCTCGACGTCCTCACCGCACACAGCTCACGCGCAGCGGATCGGTACGGTGTGCTCGTCTCCGAGGAGGAGCGCCAGGAGGCGGAAGTCCGTCGCGTCGAGGAATCGATGGCGGAGGAAGTGCGCGACCTCGAGACCCTCGGATCCGAGCTCGACCGTCTGGAGGAGGATCTCCGCCAGCGGCGCGAGCACCTGGCCACCGCGTACGCGGAACAGGTCAAGCTCCTCGCCCGCCTCGACGGTGAGATCGCCCACTTCGAGGGCGAGCTCACCGCCCTCGCCCGCGAGGAGTCATCCATCCGCTCGGACATCGCCGCCGCATCGGCACCGACCAGCACTCCCGTTGCGGGTTCGCAGTCCGGCTTCGTCAGACCCGTTCCGGGAGCCGTGTCATCGGGGTTCGGGATGCGCATCCATCCGATCACCGGACAGAACCGCATGCACAACGGGGTCGACATGAACGCGGCACATGGTGACCCGATTCGATCGGTCAGATCTGGTCGGGTGATCTTCGCCGGTGCCAAGGGGGGCTACGGGAACACTGTCATGGTCGACCACGGTGGGGGCATGGTGACGCTGTATGCACACCAGTCGAGGCTCGGGGCAACGGTCGGAGCCAACGTCTCTGCCGGGCAGGTCATCGGGTACATAGGGTCGACCGGCCAGTCGACCGGTCCCCATCTCCACTTCGAGGTTCGTATGAACGGGGTTCCCGTGAACCCCACGAACTACTTCTAGGGCGGCTTGTAGCCTCCGCGCCATGTCTGGTCGCAAGGTCGTCGCCACGAACCGTCAGGCACGGTTCAATTACGAGATCCTCGACACGTTCGAAGCGGGCATTGCGCTTCGCGGGTCGGAGGTCAAGTCGTTGCGCGCAGGGCACGTCCAGCTCAAGGACTCGTACGCCGACATCCGCAACGGCGAGGTGTGGCTCGTGAACGCCCACATCTCCCCGTACTCGTTCGCCGAGAACGGAGGGCACGATCCCGAACGCCAGCGCAAACTCCTCCTCCATCGCCGCGAGATCGACAGGCTGTTCGGTCGGATCCGGGAGGAGGGCCTCACGCTCGTGCCGATCCTGATCTATTTCACCGATGGCAAGGCGAAGGTGGAACTCGGGCTCGGCAAGGGGAAACGTCGCCACGACAAGCGACAGACCATCGTCGAGCGCCAGCAACAGCGTGAGATGGCCAGGGCGCGGAGCCATCGGCGATGATCGTGGCGCTATTTCTGACGCACGGAGGCACCGGGAGGTTGCGGCGATGCGTGTGACGGTGGCGGTCGACATCGATGCGCCTGTCGAGGAGGTCTGGGCGGATGTGGCGAACATGGCGTCCCACAGCGAGTGGATGGCAGACGCAGAACACATCACGTTCGCAGGGGACCTCCGATCCGGTGTGGGCACTGTGCTGATCGTGCCAACGCGGATCGGGCCGCTCACGACCGAGGATTGGATCATCGTCACGGAATGGGAGGATCGGCGCAGGATCGGCGTCATCCACGTCGGGATCGTCTCGGGTGTCGGTGCGTTCACGCTCGAGGATGTCGATGGGGGAACCAGGTTCGTGTGGGACGAGGACATCACACTGCCCATGGCCTTCGGCGGCCCGCTCGGTGAGATCGTCGCGAAACCCATCATGACGGCGATCTGGCGGTCGAACCTCCGACGCCTCGCCAACCGCTTCGCCTGAGACGCAGCCCGTCAGGCCCCGAACTCGTCGAGACCAGCTACGAGATCGATGAGCCGTTGATCCTCGAGGTAGCCCGTCAGGCGCAGGAGTACCGTCCCGTCGCCGTCGGTGACCACCCAGAACGGGAACGCGTTCACACCCAACTGGCTCGCGAGCCGGAGGTCCTCGTCGACGATGACCGTGAACGGGAACTGCTGGTCCGCGAGGTACTCGTCGAGCGGATTGCCACGGGTCGGATCGATGGACGAGGTGACGGTCGCGATCTCGATCCCGGGATATGCCTCGCGGAAACCCGGGTAGAGGGCCGACAATACGGGGAGTTCCTGCTGGCAGTAGGGGCACCAGTGCGCCCAGACCATCCACACGCGCTTGGTGCCGTCTGCCGCGTCGATCGCCACGGCATCGCCCGTGTACGCATCAGGGCCCTCGACGACCCCGAGGCGCATACCGAGGGCCGTGTCCTGCTGGCCCTGCTCGAAGCGC
Source organism: Acidimicrobiia bacterium (assembly GCA_046496605.1). Classification (GTDB taxonomy): domain Bacteria; phylum Actinomycetota; class Acidimicrobiia; order Spongiisociales; family UBA5794; genus SZUA-442. The sequence continues at coordinate 4,482 of JAWOGV010000363.1, forward strand.
GGGAGAAAGCCTGCGGGAACGACAGGGTTGGCAGGGTTCCCTGTCGACGGTGCCCCGGCGGACGCAGGTGCGGATGCGAGTGCATCGACCGAGTCCGTCACCTCACCGACCTGCCTCGAGAGCGTCACGACGTCACCGCGGGTGGCGGAGAGCTCGTTGCGGGTGTCGTTGAGGGTTGAGATGAGATACAGCTGGCTCGCTGCGATGAGCCCGACGAGGAGGACGGATCCGGCGATCGCGAAGCGAACCCATGGTCGCGTCGGCGAAGGGGAGGTGGCCTCCTCGGTCGCCGCCGACGTCGGCCGCTCGGGCTCTTCAGGTGGGGCCGAATCCGTTGCGCTCTCCGGCGTTTCCCCTGGTGTCTCGGAGTTCGTTGTCATGTCGCAGGAGGCTACCGCTGCGCCCGCCATGGCGAACATGGGGACCGGTGGCGAACCGCGAACCGGTGTGGGATGTAGGTGCGGACCGGTACGCTTGGGGGGTGGACGTGCTTCACACGTTCCCGCACATGCGGGGGTGACATGGTTTCGACCGTGAGAGTTGAGGCGCCGGAAGCGAGCCGAGGTCACCGGAGTCCTCGTAAAAGAGCCGGTACACATATAAGTGCAGACGAAAGTTACGCACTGGCAGCGTAGTTAAACGCTCCTGTCCTCCTGTTGGGTACCCACCTCGGCAGATCAGGGCAACGCAATGTGGGATGCTCCCGCCGGGATTCCGGGACCGGCGGGTCAAGCCAACCCCGGATAGGTCATGAGGGTGCTTGCCGACAGAGTCCTCGTGATCCGAAAGCTCGCTGTTGGCTGCGCTCGGAGATGCCGGCGCTGATGTCTCTCGGGACGGGGGTTCGATTCCCCCCACCTCCACAATGTGGGGCAGACACAACTGCACCCGCGCAGAAGACAGAACCCTCTCTGGTACACCACCAGAGAGGGTTTCTTCATGCTCGGACCCGTATTCGGACGCGGAACCAGCCACCCCAGAGGACGGCCGACGTCAAATGAGTTGTAGGTGGGCGCGGGAACTGCGACGTGCCTCTGTTGAAGATGAAAAGGAAACACACTGGATCCCTAAACCAGGCACGTCCCGAACTGCGACAGATCTACGTTGAGCTCCATGCCAGCGAAGTCGACAATCGTTGGCCAACTGTTTGGACGTGTAAGACACTCCGGTGGAGGGGTGAAGATGCTCATCCTCGGCATCATCGTCATCGGGATCATCGGTGTGGGTCTGTTCTCGTGGTGGGCTTATCGACGATGGAACGAGTTCGATAGTTACTACGAGCGCGAACACCAGGATCCACCGGTCTTCAATGACTGGATCGGCGGTGGACGCCACAGTTCTCACGTGAGACGACCCAACGGCGGGCCTGGACCCTCCCAGACATGGCAAGCCTCGAGTTCGTTCCACTGCCCACCGATGACAGAAGACAGAACCTGCACGGCGATATGCGTGTCGACACCCCTGTTGCAGCGTGACGTGGGAGGTGCACCGTCGAAGGGGTTACGCCGCATGGTCGAGTTGGGAGACGAATGATGCTCAGGTACGCAGCTGCAGGCTTAGTAACAACGATTGGCCTGGTTTTGATCTACTTCGTTGGCAATCTGCTGGTGAAGGCATTAGCGCTCGTTGTACTTGCGTTCGTGGTAGCCATCATCGTCCGGGGTGCGTCGCGTGCTCGCTGATGTATCAACGCGGACGCAAGCGTGTGAAGAGTCGCGCGTTTTCGTGTGAAACCCGAACGACGCCGCCTCCGAAACCCAGACATCGCAAGCCATTCGAGTTCAGTCCACTGCCCACGAAGGTGGTGTAGACACACCTGCACCGCCACAGAAGACAGAACCCGCCCACCGACAGCGGTGAGGCGGGTTCTCCCATGTTCAGGGTCCGGGCGCGGAAACGGCCGCCCAAGAGGACAGCCGACGTCAGATGGGTGGCTGGTGGCCGTCCTTGGTACATTGCTTCGCGTTGCCGGGTCAGCACCGTATCGAGTTACTGCATACATGCCGAGAAGTGGCAGACCCGATACTGGCAATGGCGCCGAACATGGCTGCCAGGCGACGTTGGAAGCTGTACCTGAGGTGCGCGCTGTGGCGCGGAAATCGGGCGATCTGCTTGGCTTGGGGATTGTGATGTCGCTTGGAGCTGGCAGGTTCTTTCGATGTTTGTGTCCACCGTTACGGGTCGTTGTGCGTGTTACTGGTTATGGAGCAGGAGAGGTCAGTCTTGTCATCGGATAGTGGCAGTGCTCCCATTCGGCCGGGGCAGGAGGCGTTCGAGCACTTCTACGAGCGCGAGTTCAGCCAGGTCGCTGCGTTGGCATACGTCCTCACCGGTCGCAGAGATGTTGCCGAGGATCTGGCACAAGAAGCGTTCATGGCTGCGTTGAGGGGTTGGGATCGGGTTGCCGGCTATGACAAGCCGGGAGCCTGGGTGCGGCGGGTGGTCGCAAATCGGGCCGTGTCGTTTCGGCGGCGACGGATGACGGAGTTGAAATCGCTACCGAGGCTGATCGGGTCATCGCCACATGCACCTGTTGGGGAGATGGACGCAGAGGCGAGCGAGGTGTGGGCCGCAGTACGGGCACTGCCGAGGCGTCAGGCGCAGGTGGTCTCGCTGCGCTACCTCGATGACCTTCCCCTCAACGAGATTGGTGAGATCTTGGGCTGCTCCCCGGGGACAGTGAAGACCCATTTGGCACGTGCGAGGAGACGGTTGGGTGACGTGCTTGGAGTCCAGGTTGTAGAGGAGGTTGGTGACGATGCTGGATGAACGACTCCGCCATGCAGTGAGCGAAACCCACCGGGTGGCTGGCACCTTCAACCCGCCCGGGATCGATCAGCGACGAGCATGGACGTCATCTCGCCGGCTTGTCCAAGCATTGGCTGCAGCCGCTGTTGTCACGGTCATCGGCGTGGGCTGGTGGATTGGCGTTGCTCGAACCGATGGAGAACCCGTGGTTGGCGACCCTGGCGCCGTCATCAGTGATGATCCGTATGTGGTTCAGGCACCCGGCGCCTTGCCTCCGGGTTTTGAACTCCCCCAATCTGTCGTCGAGGTCCCGTTGCAGCCGATTGGCGAGTTCCTTCCGACTGATGCCGGCTACATCCGGTCCTTCATTGTCGAAGCAGACGAGATCGTCGCGATTGGACAGATCGCCGATGGCGCACACCGTGTCTTCTGGGTCACCGGGACCGCCGCCGACGGTACAGCCGACGAGGGGGGACGAGCGACCTGCATCATCGACACGGCAGGCCATTCAGGGTCGTGCGGGACCGGCGTAGACGGTGATACAGCTCTGCCGTTCGGCAGGGCAGCTGGCGGGGGCACTGATGAAGGCCTGGAGTTCATCGTGATGATGGGAATGGTCCCAGAATCCGCCTCGGTGGTACTGGTCACGACACCACACGGCAACTTCTCACAGGTCCCTCGCGGAGGTGTGGCGTTCTTGGTCCTCGAGGCCCGGTTCAGCGAGACCATCGAATGGCAGACCCTCGACGCTGCCGGCGTTGTACTCGACGCCCAAACCTCCCCTGGTAACGCAGCCGACGAGTCCACAGCTGATCACCTACAGCTCGACATCACGGATAGGCAACCTGCATGGGGCGGTATCGACTTCCTGGTGCTTCGCAACACCGGCACGGAACCGATCGACCTCAGCGGATGGCAGATCAGATCGAGGGGATTCCGCACCGGCTTCCTCGTCCCGGACGGGACGACGATTGACCCGGGGCGATCGATCGCGGTGTACGAGGCCACGCCCGGCATGGTGTGTCCCGACGACACACCACTGGCGTTCTTCAGCTGCAACGTGTTCGGCGACGATCGAGCGACGACCGAACTTCTCTTCCCCATTCCGATCATCGAGGTCGTCGATGGGGACGGATCGGTCGTTCTTCCCCAGCGCGACGAGCCGGGCCCGTGACGACCCTTCCCAAGCCCGAAGCTCAGGGTCCGGCTTGAGTCGTCCTGGTAACCGCGAACTCAGGCGCGGAAACGGCCGCATCGAGAGATGACCGGCTGAGCGGGGTGTTGCGTTTGGCGGTTTGGCAGGGTGGACCGTCTGACGACGCGGCCACCGAACCGTCGATTCGCAGGACGACGCGAGCGTTGCTCAACCGCCCTGGTTGAAGTTACGTCGAATTCGGTACTCGGTGATCTCTGACATGTGCTCGTCCATGTGTTCCTCGAACTGTGCCGATCGATCACTCCGGAATGCCGTGTACACCACGATCGCAAGAGCAGTCACCGCCACGAGGGCCTCAGCCAGACTGATTCCGAGCGCCATCATCTCAGCGTACCAACTCCCTGTCTCTCCGAACTGTACGGGGAGGCAAGGTGCGCGCAGTGAGCACAGCGCGTGAAGAATTGCATGCTTCCGTGTGAAACCCAAGGACGAACCCTTTGATACCCGGTCACGGTTCACCGTTGCGCGTTCTGTCCACATCCCACGCTCAGGTGTGCACACAACGCACCTGACACACAGGGCAGAACCCGCCCCCGAGCGGCGGTGAGGCGGGATCTGCGTTCTCGGTACCCGGGTTGTGTGCAGAATCCTGGCTCACGCCGCGGTTTGCGACGTTCC
>JAWOGV010000329.1:0-9492 GCA_046496605.1 Acidimicrobiia bacterium
CAGAGCATCGTTGTAACAGAGAAGAGGACGAAGGAGACGGGGATCTACTGCCATGGCAAACCAGCCTAGGTCCCCGGGCGTTCATGGAGTGGCTATCAGCCACGCAGGGAAACCCCTTGACGCTCTCGTTACGTGAGGGCATAGCGTCACGGCATGGACCCCATCACCGTTGGCGAGCTCGCCCGAATCTCGGGCGTTTCCGTTCGCACATTGCACCATTACGACGAGATCGGATGTCAGGCGATGGCCGGCAGGTGCGCTTGCGGGTCCCTCAGGAGCGCGCTGGTCGTCACGACCAGCGCCACTCCGAGGGCGCGCAGGCCTGCGATCTCGAGATCATCGATCGCATCCCCGAACACGACGACATGGGCGCCTTCGCCGACCGCTCTCCGGATCGCATCGTGGCCGCCTGGCACCGAGGCGTCGATGATGGCCACCGAGGGTGGGCCATCATCGGGGGAGGATGTGCGGTAGCCGAGCTCGGTCACCGCTGAACCCAGCGCGTCGAGTCGGTCACCGGAGGCCACGATGCGAGCGTACGGCCGGTTCACCATGGGAGCCAGGGCCACGGCCTTCGCCAAGCCCCACCGGAGGTGCGCCTCGTGCGCTCGGTGTCCGAGAACCTGGGAGGACCCCGGTGCCAACCCGTACCGATCCCAGGTGACCCGATCCCATGGAGAGCCGAGTCCATGGGCCGGGCCAGGTGGCGGGATTCCCGCCATCCCCAGCGCGCGATCGACGGGTCTCAGGGCTTCCCGGAACAGCTCGAGCGGGCTGTGGCGCTGGTCGATCGGATCGAGCCTGTCGAGTGAGGTCAGCATGCCATCGAGGACGGCTGCTCCCTCGACGATGGCGTCGGCGACGACCTCATCGACCGCGATCCCCATGGACTCGAGCGTGCGGGCGACATACGCCGGATACGCCTCGACGAAGGCCTCATGGAGCTCGGATCGGTCGCCGATCATGGGAGTTCACACCTTTTCTGCATGGAGTGGCAAACCGACGATACCGCCTACCATCAGCCACAGAAACCGAGGGGAACCATGCGCAAATACCTGATCATGTTCGCACTGCTTGCCGTGGTGCTGACGGCGTGCCGCATCGAATCGAACGTCATCCTCGATATCGAGGAAGACGGGTCCGCCCTTGTCGGGGCGGAAATCGGTTTCGACGAGGAGTTCCGGGAGCTACTCGGGGACATGGGGGAGGCATCACCCGAGGACCTGTTCGGCGACCTTCCCGACTTCGGCGGCGACGACGTGGTCACTACGGAGCGAGCCGAGGGTGACATGACCTTCTACGGTGTCACCACGGCCGTCGACGACCTGTCGACCTTCGACGCCTCTGCTGCAGGCGGCGAGGTCTTCGAGACGTTCAGCTACACGTTCGACGAGGAGACGGCGACACTGTCCGCGACTGTCGCGGCCACGGACCTCGGCGACGCCGGCGGTGACCTGCCGATCGATCCAAGCATGATCACGGAGGAGTTCTTCTCCGCGAACGTGATCGTGTCCATGCCGGGAACCGTGACCAGCCACGACGCGGACGAGGTTCGTTCCGATGGAACGCTGGTATGGAAGATCCCCTTCACCGGTTCGAAGGCCATCTCGGCAACCTCTGATCTCGGCGCAGGCGGCACATCGAACCTGGTCCTGATTGCCCTGGTCACGCTCCTCGTGATCGCGGCGATCGCCGTTGTCGTCGTCTCGATCCTGAATCGACGTCGATCGCAGGCGGCCGTCGACGCAGCTGCCACATCCCATTCCGCGGAGATGGCGGCTGCCGAGATGGTCGCCGAGGGCGGTCCCGTCGAGCCGGGGGAGCCTGATGTGCCGGTCGATGCGTCGACCACGGTTCCCCTCGAGGACACCGTCACAGACGAACCAGACGCAGTGGATGCCTCGGACGCAATCGATGCCGACGACCGCGACCGTGGACCGTACGAGGGAGATCAGCCGGACAGGACCTGAACGGCCATCAGCCCGTACGGTCCCTCGATAACGCCCACCCCCGCTGTGCGGTACGTGGGGTCTGTCGTTGCATCGGCGTATCGCGACGCTCCTGCAATGGCCTCCGCCAGTCCGTCGGTCGAGGCGGCAAGCACAACGAGATCGGTGTGCATCGTCCCCGGCACTCCGGCCGCGCGGAATGCGGCGCCGAGGTCGTCATCGAGCGAAAGAACACCGGACCGGTAGACGCTCGTGGCCCGCGAGACGGCGATGACGGCAAGATCCGGCGACCAGGCAAGCGGATCCGCTCCTGCGATGACGCGTTCCCTGTTGATGCGGTCGAACAGCTCCTGGGCGTCGACCTGGGATGGAAGGAGCGAAGCCTCCCCCACCGAGGGAAGGGGAATGGGCAGCGTGCCGGCCATCAAGCGGTCACCGACGGCCTCACGGACGGCGATGATCGCACCGAACAGGCGCTCCCCGCTCGCCGTCGACACGATTGCCTGGATCGGACCCCCGGCATCCGTGATGGTGGACCCCGCCGGGCTCTCGGACACGGCATCGCCGAAACCGCTTCGGATCGGATCGGGCAACGGGGAAGCCGAGACGACCGTCGTCCCGAGCACGATCACGACGACGGCGAATACCGCACCGATCGCCACCCCTCCGAGCTTGTTCACGGTCGCAGCGCCCGGTACGACGTGGAGCGAGGTCGAGATGAAGCTCCCCAACACGATCGATCCGACGACGAGCATGGCGAAGACGAGACCTCCTGCGACGACCCGCCCGATCTCATAGGGCACGTTGGCCATGCCAGCGATGATCGTGCCGATGACAGGCGAGACCCGGAACACGACGAGCGACCCGATGACGAGGAGCCCGATATCGATCGCCTGCCGGGCGAGGCCGCGGGACCAGCCTCGGACGCTGAAGGCAGCGACGATCGCGATGAGTGCCCAGTCGTAGAAGCTCACGCCGGCCCTAGTCCGGATCCTGCTCGTCCGCGGCGACCACGACGACGGGCATCTCACCCGTCCGACGAAGCCTCGAGGGCTGTGGCTCCTGGAACATCTCAGCCGACGCCTGCTCCCAGGTCTGGTCGAGCACACGGGTTCTCCACCAGTGGCCGAGCACGATCTTGATTGCCGCGGTCAGCGGCACCGCGATGATCACGCCCCAGAAACCGGCGAGCGCCCCCGCAAGCACGAGGACAAGGAGCGTGACGGCAGGATGCAGGCGCACCGTTGCGCGCAGCACGGTCGGCGACACGAAGTTGTTGTCGATCTGCTGCACGACAACGGCGACGACGACGGCCCACACGGCGGTCCGCGCATCGGCCGTGGTGATGGCGATGGCCACGCCGAGGATGCCCCCAACCCACGGCCCGAGGAGCGGCACGATGTTCAGCAGTCCACCGATGAGCCCGATGAGGAGCCAGAACTCGAGGCCGATGATCCGATAGCCGAAGGACAGGAGGACACCGACGATCAACGCGACGAGCAGCTGGCCACGAAGGAAGCCTCCGAGCGCTGCGTTCAGCTGTCGGCCGACGTGGGCCGCCTCCGCCCTCCGTCGCTCGGGAAACACCCCGAGCAGGCGGATCTGGACGCTCTGGAGGTCGATGAGGAAATAGAACGCGAGGACCGGACCGATGAGGAACACCAGGATGAACTCGAAGATGCCCGCCGTGACGGAGCCCAGGCGGTCGAGGAGCACCGAGACGATGGCGTCCCGGTTGTCGGGATCATTGAGGTAGTCGACGATCCGCTCGTAGTCCCAGATGACCACGCCCTCGAACCCGAGCGACTCGAGAAGCGATGCGAGATCCTCGGCCGAGTCGTCATACAGGATCGGGAACTCCTCCACGAAGCCCTGTGCCTGCTCAGTCACACTCGGCAGGACCAGGAGCGCCAGGAGGATGACACCGGCGAAGAACGCGATGAAGCCGATGCTGGTACCGATGACGCGAGGGACGCCCCGGCCGCTGAGCCACGTCACGAGGGGGTTCAGGATGACGATCACCACGAGCGCAAGGAACAGCGGCGCCAGGATGATCCGACCCTCGACGAGGACGTAGAAGGACGCAACGACCAGCAGGAGGACCCCGATCACGGACCAGGCATAGATCCCGACCCGCCGGACGATCGTGCCAAGTTCATCATCGGCCATGCCGACGAGTGTATTGGCGGGTGATCCATTGGATGCGGATTGGAAGCCGATCAGACGACGGACGAACGCAGTGAGCCAGGGACGAGACGCGATAGTCCTCCCTTCAGGATCGGAGTCCGATCACTGCGTGATCGGCAGCCTTCTGCCAAGGAGCTGGGGTTCCAACGCCTCAGACGGTCAGATCACTGAGAGACATCGAGACTCTTGGGGGGACGGGCGAACGCAGCGAGCCAGGGGGGCCTGCCGAGCACGACAGTGGGATCCGGCCAAGGGCGTGAGCCTTCGAACAGGAATCCCCCTGCATCGTCGCTGCGCTCCTCTGCCGTCCCCCAAGGATCTCCTCGGTGAGACGGCCAATCCACCACCCCAATGACCTCTCCCCAGCAGCAGGCAAGAGGACATCGACCACGTAGTGGTCGTCCGCACAATGGAAAGGGGGACGAGAATGACCGGAGTCGTCGGGACGAGCGAGAGGCGGAGCTGGCGGTGGGACTCGAACCCACGACCCAAAGTCCCACCGCAGCACCACGTGAGCCGACCGTCAACGGCGGGGCTGGACCCAGCCCATAGGTGGTGACAGGTCCGAGCGAAGCGAAGGACACGAATCATCATGCGGTCACGCGAACGGGAGCTGGCGGTGGGACTCGAACCCACGACCTGCCGCTTACAAGGCGGCTGCTCTGGCCATCTGAGCTACGCCAGCAGATCCGTCAGGATACCCAACCCCGTACTCGAGCAACCTCGAAGCAGGCGAGTGCGGACGCTACCGATGCGTTGAGGCTCTCCATGTCACCTGCCATCGGGATCCGGGCGAGCACGTCGCACCGATCGGCGACGAGGCGGGACAGGCCCGATCCCTCGGCGCCGATGCAGATCGCCACGGGCCTCTCGAGCAGCTCGAGGCCGAACAACGATGTCTCAGCATTCCCGTCGAGGCCAACTGTCCAGACATCGGACTTGGCGAACCGCCTCAGTGCATCGGCGATCGACGAAATCATGGCGACCGGGAGATGTTCGAGCGAACCCGCGGCGGCCTTGAATGCTGTGGCGCCGATGGGCGCACTCCGGCGATGGGACACGACGAGACCCGTCATCCCTGCCGCGAATGCCGATCGGGCCGCCGCTCCGACGTTGCGCGGATCCTCGACGTGATCGAGCACGAGGATGGCAGGCACCGGAACGAGGGCAATCATCTCGTCGATCGAGAGGGAGGGAATCGGGGTGCATCGGGCCACGACACCCTGAGGAGCATCGGTGGATGCCAGCGGCCTGACATCGTCGACCGTGCGAACGGGGAGCCCGAGGCTGCGTGCTCGTTGGATGAGGCCCGCGACGTCGGGACGGTTCGATCGACCCGACTCGACGACGAGCTCGCGGACGCGTCCCGCCCCGAGAGCGGCGTCGACGGCGTGGACGCCCTCGACGTCAGCCCCGATGCCAGCGTGCGCCATCTGCGGTGTCCTCAACGACGATTCCTGCCTCTGCCAGACGGTCACGGATCGCATCGGCTCGATCCCAGTCGCGGGCACCTCGGGCGTCGTCCCGAAGGGCGACCAGATCCTCCACGGAGAAGGCCTCCACACCGAGATCGGCTGCGATCCCGCTGACATCCAGTGACGAGCCGTCCTCTCCGGCGTTCAGACCGAGGACCCCGACCATCACATCGAAGGCGGCGGCGAGGCCCGAGGCGTCGTCGCCCGCGTCGAGGGCTGCATTGCCACGCCGCACGAGGTCGAAGATCACCGCGAGCGCACCTGCGACGTCGAGATCGGCGTCCATGGCAGCCGAGAAGGCGCCGAGGACCTCGGCGTCGGGGGCAGCCTCGACCTCGTCGGCGAACCGACGCCTGAAGGCACGGAGCCTGTGCAGGCTCGCCTCGGCATCATCGAGGGCATCCTCGGAGAAGTCGAGGGGCCTGCGGTAGTGGGTCCTCAAGTAGAAGAGGCGCACGGCGAGGGGATCCCACCGCTCGAGGGACTCGAGGAGTGTCACGACATGACCTGTCGACTTCGCCATCTTCTCGCCCCTGAGGTTCAACATGCCGTTGTGCATCCAATACCTGGCGAGCGGGACGCCGCTCACCGCTTCTGACTGCGCGATCTCGTTCTCGTGGTGCGGGAAGATCAGGTCGGTGCCTCCCGCATGGATGTCGAACGGCTGGCCGAGGTACTCCACGGCCATCGCAGAACACTCGATGTGCCATCCGGGTCGACCGCCTCCCCACGGCGAATCCCAGCTCGGTTCACCGGGCTTGGATGCCTTCCAGAGGGCGAAGTCGAGTGGATCGCGTTTCTTGTCACCGGGCTCGACACGATCCCCAGCCCGGAGGTCGTCGAGATCGTGGCGTGACAGGGCCCCATAGCGATCAAAGGAGCGGACCGCGAAATACACGTCGCCGCTGCTCTCGTATGCATGACCGGACGCGATCAGCGACTCGATGAGATCGATCATCCCGCCGATGTGCTCCGTCGCACGGGGCTCCACCGTGGGGATGAGGTTCCCAAGGAGGGTGTATGCCCTGTCGAAAGCCTCGAATGCACGGGCTGCGACCTCGTCGGTCGAGATGCCGAGTTCCTGGGCGCGAACGATGATCTTGTCGTCGACATCCGTGACGTTCCTCACGAAGACGACCTCGTTGCCGAGCCACTCGAGGTACCGACGCAGCACGTCGAAGGCAACCGCCGACCGCCCGTGGCCGAGATGGGGCTCGGACTGCACCGTCGGGCCGCACACATAGATCGTCACCCGACCTTTGCCGACGTCCAGTGGCACCAGTGCACGCGCGAGCGTGGAATAGACCTGCATGCGCCGCGATGGTAGCGACCCTCGCTCGGCCGTCTGCTCAGATGTAGCCTGTCCCCATGCATCGATCCCCCCTCGGACCGCCATCGGGTGGCAAGGCGCCGCTCATCTACGCACACCGCGGGGACAGGTCGCGTGCCGCCGACAACACCCTCGAGGCGTTCGCTCTCTCAGTCGAGGCTGGAGCGGACGGCATCGAGTGCGATGTCAGGCGAACGGCCGATGGAGTGCTCATCATGAGCCACGATCCGACGCACGGCGATCTGCCACCGCTGTGCGACCTCACCTTCGCCGAACTACGGGATGCCGCACCGGAGGTACCGACACTCGCCGAGACGCTCGAGGGCGTTCCCTCCCGCGTCTATCTGAATGTCGAAATCAAGAACGTCCCCAACCAACCTGACTTCGATCCGACGAGGTCGATCGTCACCGAGGCACTCGACCTCATCGCCTCAGCTGACGACCCCGGACGAGTCGTCCTCTCGTCCTTCGATCCGGATTCGGTCAGAGCCGCAGGGGGGCACGGGCGCCTCGTCCGCGGCCTGCTCATCGCAGGCGGTGTGCCGATGGACACAGCCATCAGCATGGCCCGGGACCTCGGTGTCGAGGCCCTTCACCCGCCGATGTCCTCGATCGCCGGGGATCCGGGCGCCATCGTTGACTTGATCCATTCCGCAGGGCTCGCCGTCGTCGTGTGGAACGCGAACACGGCCTCGGAGATCGAGGCTGCCACGGCGGCGGGCGTCGACGTCATCATCACGGACGATCCCGGCCTGGGTCGCTCGATCGTCGGCTCGCGCTAGCGCTCGACCGTCGCCACGGCGTATGCCGCGAGACCCTCGCCCGCGCCGATCCACCCGAGGCCATCGGTGGTCGTTGCCTTCACGGAGACCTGGGCGAAAGGGATACGCATCGCGGTGGCGAGGTTCTGGCGCATCTCGTCACGGTGCGGTGCGATCCGCACGTCCTGGGCGACGATGCTCACATCGATGTGGGATATCTCAAGACCGCGGTCGTACACCATCACGGCGCACCGCGCCACCATGTCGATCGAACTCGCGTTGTGCCATTGGGGATCGTCACTCGGGAAGTGGGATCCCATGTCGGCCAGGGCGGCCGACCCGAGCAGCGCATCACAGACCGCATGGGATGCGACATCGCCGTCCGATGTGGCCTCGACACCCGTGGGGTGTTCTATCGACACCCCGCACAGGACGACGGGTCCGGGTCCGCCGAACCTGTGGGCATCGAAGCCGATTCCCGTTCTCACGCTAGGCATCGGCGCCCCCTCGGCGCCGGTCGACCCATCGAGCACGCTCAAGGTCGTCCGGATACGTGATCTTGAAGTTGTCCCTGTCCCCCGGCACGGTCACAACCCTACCCCCCGCCGACTCGATGAGGCCTGCATCGTCGGTGGCGTCGTCGGCCCGGTTCAGTTCGTGGGCCTCGATCAACGCACGGGTGGAGAAGCCCTGCGGCGTCTGGACCAGGACCAGGCTCCCACGGTCCACGGTGGTGACGACCGCTTCACCCTCGACACGCTTCACCGTGTCGGCGACCGGTATGACCGGTACGACGCCTTCGACATCCCCCCGGCGGAGTCGCTCGAGAACCCGTGCAACGAGGGAGGCCGGCGCCAGCGGCCGAGCGGCGTCATGGACGAGCACCCAGGTCGAGCCGTGCACATGCTCGAGTCCCGCCGCCACGGAATCCCGACGACGCTCCCCACCGGGGACTCCACCGGGGACGTCGCCCACGACGATCACGTCATGGATGCCCTGCGAACGGAACCGATCCACGGAGATCTGCCACAGCTCGACACCGCCGATCGTGAGGGTCGCCTTCGCACTCCCGAACCGGGTGCCGCTACCGGCCGCGACGATGACCGCAGCGGTTGAGCCGTCACCGTGGAGGTGGATCACCGAATCACTCGTCGGAAAGGTCGACCTTCGGCAGCGCCCGATCGAGCTTCTTGATCGTGTCCTCCTCGGACAGATCGAGGGAGAACTGGAGCTCCGAGACGATGATGAGCCGTGCCTTTGCGAGCATCCGCTTGAGAGCAGGCGAAATGCCCTTGATCTGCTGCGCGTAGGTGAGGTCACGTACGACCTCTGCCACCTGGAAGATGTCACCTGAGTTGATCTTCTCCGTCAGGAGCTTGTACCAGCGGCTCCAGTTGGCACCGGCTTCCTGGGGCTCGTCCTTGAACACGGCGAACACCTGGCGCGCCTTGCTCTTCGAGATGACGGGTCGGACACCTCTGTCGAGCGCGGATGCGGCGGGAACGCTGAGGGTCAGCTGGTCGGTGACGATCTCGAGGACGAAGTAGTCCTGCTTGTCGCCTTCGAACTCCCTCCGCTCCTTGCGGATGATCGTCGCAGCACCGTGGTGCGGGTAGACGACCTTGTCCCCGACGTCGAATGGGTAGGACGCCTTCTTGGCGGCGGGCTTCTTCGCCGCAGGCTTCCTCGCCGCAGGCTTCCTCGCCGCAGGCTTGCTCGCCGCAGGCTTGCTCGCCGCAGGCTTGCTCGCCGCAGGCTTGCTCGCCGCAGGCTTGCTCGCCGCAGGCTTC
>JAWOGV010000376.1:0-5963 GCA_046496605.1 Acidimicrobiia bacterium
GTTTCGCGGACGAGTACAACCTGTACCACCACACGCCCAGCGGCATCGAGGAACGGCTGGGCACAATGCGTTGGGCTGCCGAAGCCGCGGGTCGTGATCCCGATGCCATCTTCATCACGACGTGCTACCCGATGGTCGGCGGAGCCGACGCCCGGGAGATCGAGGAGTTCCTCGCCGAGATGGGTAGTTCACGGGGCCTGACCGCACACGAGATGCGCCTCCGCCTCGGCGATCGCATCCCGATCAGGACGTGGGATGTCCATGCAGAGAGGCTCGGTGAGTTCGAAGCCCTCGGTTTCGAGCGGGTGTACCTCCAGGTCGTGGCCCAGGCCGCGGGCGCCGTAGAGAGCGCGCTCGCCGTTCTCGCGTGAGGCGCCAGCGCGCGGAGCGGTAGCCCTGCGCCGACACCACGACCGACTGACCGTCCCCCGTCTGATCGTCTGATCGTCGGGTAGTTGAATCGCATGGTTGTCATTCCCTACGATCCGTCGTGCGAGGAAAGGAAGACCCAATGCATTACGGACGCATTCTTGCGATCCTGGGTGTCGTCATCGGCGTGGTCGGATTCATCTTGAAGAAGGCCAGCTCCGCAGGGGAGGCTGCTCTCGGGCAGCTCAGTCAGGCAAACCCGGCGTTCCCGTCGAGCCTCGACGAGAACACCTGGAGCGCGCTCTACAACGACACCGCCGCAGCGGCGGTCGTGTTCGCGATTGCAATGGTCGCTGTGCTTGCAGCGGCGTTGGTCCCACCGTTGAAGGTACCGATGAAGCGACTGATGGGCCTGTCGGTTGCCGTCCTCGGTGTCGTCATGCTCGCAATCGGCGTCTTTGCGACGCTCGGGGCGATGGATGATGCAGACGCCCTCACGGCAGCGTTCGGCCAGGCCGCGGCTGCGGGAGCCATCCCGGAGGCATACACCGTTTCGATCGGACTCGGCTGGTACCTGCTGATCGCAGCAGGCGCCATAGCGGCTGTCGGTGGGGTCGTCAGCCTGATCGCACGGCCGGATGAGAACGCACTCAGCGATTCCTGACTGAAAGCCGGACGAGGAGGGGCGGCGCATGCTGCCCCTCCGTCGCGTCCGAGGTGAACACATCCCGTCGATTCGATCCGGCTTGCCATGGCCGGCTCGCCTATGAATCGGTTCGATTCCGGTCGAGCCACACGAGGGGAATCTCCCGCTCGGTGCGTGACTGGTAGGTCGCATAGCCGCCAAACGCCTCGACCACCCCGGGCCACCACCGTGCCCGGTCCGTCGCCTCCATCGTCGAGGCGGTGACGCTCGCGATCGTTCGCCCGATCCGTACGGTTGCTTCCGGATGGGCGACGAGGTTGCGGTACCAGTGGGGATGATCGGGTCTGCCCCCGTAGGACGCGACCACGACGAGGCGACCTTCATCGCGCAGATACAGCAAGGGCACGGTGTGGTCGGATCCGGTCAGGGCACCCCTTGTCGTGAGGAGGAGCATGTCGTTGTCGACGAGCCGACGGCCGATCATCCCACCGGTGACCCGATACGCCATGGCGTGCAGCTTCGACAACGTCTTGACGGTGCGGTCCTTCATCATGCCCCCGGTTCTCGACGTGGACACGTTACGCCGAGCATCGCCCATCGGTACCATTCCCGCGCCGTCGGGGAGCATGGAGCACTTCAGGAATCGCCATGGCCGCACTTACGTCCTCCGCATCGAGGTTCGCGCTCAGACAGATCATCGGTCGTATCTCGGTCGGAACCCTCGAGGTCCGCTGGTCCGATGACACCGAGCAGGTGTTCGCCTCGACCTCCGGCGGAGATTCCGCTCGTATCGAGATCAGGGACGAAACCCACCTCCTGAACGCCCTGGTGGATGGCGGGGCGCTCGGCCTCGGCGCGGCCTATCTCGACGGTGCATGGGACACGCCGGACCTCGCAGGGTTCCTCGAACTCGCTTCGACCAACGTCGACGTCACACAGTCCACGGGGTTCGGCCCGCGTCTCACGGCAGCCGCCCGTTCGTTCTGGGATCGGCGTCCGTCGTTCGCCCGATCCCATACGATCGGCGAGATCGGCGACCATTACGACCTCGGGAACGACTTCTACGCGGCCTGGCTGGACTCGACGATGAGCTACTCGTCCGCCCTGTTCGCATCAGCCGACCAAACCCTCGAGGAGGCCCAGGAGGCCAAGTACCGGAAACTGTGCGAGATGCTCGATCTCCGGCCGGGGGACCGGGTCCTCGAGATCGGGTGCGGGTGGGGCGGGTTCATGGAGTACGCATCCATGCACCACGACGTCCATGTCACGGGCTTGACCCTTTCGGACGAGATGGCAACCTTCGCTCGCAAGCGGCTCGCCGATGTGGGGCTCGCCGACCGGACGGACGTCAAGCTGGCTGACTTCCGACATGAGCGGGCCATGTACGACAAGGTCGTGTCGATCGAGATGATCGAGTCCGTCGACGAGACTCAATGGGCTCCCCTGTTCCACGCCATTTCGCGCGCCATTCCGCCCGGAGGCAGGGCAGCGATGCAGGCCATCACGATCGACTCGCGTTACTACGACAACCTCCTCGTGCGGGAGGACTTCATCAAGCGATACATCTTTCCCGGCGGAGCGCTTCCATCCGTCGACGTACTCGAGCGCCTGACCGTGGACGCAGGGATGGAGTGGGTGGACTCGTCGACACACGGGATCGATTATGCAGAGACGCTCCACCGGTGGGCCGAACGCTTCGAGATGGCGTGGGGCTCGATCGCGCAGCACGATCCGGCGTTCGACGACCGCTTCCGGAGGATGTGGCGCTACTACCTCGAGTACTGCGAGGCAGGGTTCAGGACGGGTCGCCTCGACGGCATTCAAGTCCTCATGGAGCGCCCGACCTGACCAGGGCTGGTCACCAGATGTCGACGCGATCTGAGGGGGGACGCATCATCGGGTCGTCGTGGGGGATGCCGAACGCATCCGCAAACGGGATGAGGTTGCTCATCGGGCCGTTGCAGCGAAGGTTGGACGGCGAATGGGGGTCCGAGTTGACGATCAGTCGCAGGTACTCGTCTGTGTAGTTCCGACGCCAGACCCGTGCCCACGACATGAAGAAGCGTTGGTGTGGCGTCAACCCTGCGATCGGTTGGGTGTGGTCGCCGAGCTCCGCGTCGAGGGCTCTCAGTGCGATCCTCAGGCCGCCGAGGTCCGCGATGTTCTCCCCGAGCGTCAGTTCGCCGTTGACGAACATGCCGTCCTCGATCTCGTACGCCGAGAACTGCTCCACCATGATCGCGGCCCGCGCGTCGAACTCCGCTCGATCATCTTCGGTCCACCAGTTGCGGACGTTCCCTCGAGCATCGAAGCGCGATCCCTGATCGTCGAATCCGTGGGTGATCTCGTGCCCGATGACCGCGCCGATGGCGCCATAGTTGACCGCAGCATCGGCGTCGAGGCTGAAGAACGGCTGTTGGAGGATGCCCGCAGGGAAGACGATCTCGTTGCGAAGTGGCGAGTAGTACGCGTTCACGATGTGGGGAGCGATCGACCATTCGTGCGGATCGACCGGTTCTCCGAGCTTGGCGAGCTGTCTCTTGACCTCGAACCTTCGACAGGCGAGGCGGTTCTCCAGCCAGGTTCCCTCCGTGAGTTCGAGTGAGCCATAGTCGCGCCACTCGTCGGGGTATCCGATCTTGGATCCGAAGCCGTCGAGCTTCTCGATGGCCTGACGTTTCGTCTCGGGTCCCATCCACGTGATCTCCTCGAGCGTCGCCCGCATCGCGTCGAAGAGGCGCTCCACGAGATGCTCCATGCGCTCTTTGGCCCGTGGTGGGAAGTTGTCACGCACGTAGAGCTGCGCGATGAGCTGTCCGATGTCGCCCGATCCGGCGGCGAGGACGCGCTTCCAGCGGGCCTTCTGTTCCTGCTGCCCGCCCAGCTTCGTGCCGTAGAAGTCGAATGACTCGCGCTCGAACGGCTCAGGGAGGCTCGACGCGAGGGACCGAACGACGTTCCAGGTGAGGTACCGCTTCCACTCGTCGATCGACGTCTCCGCGAGGAGCAGGTCCATGCCGGGATAGAAGCCCTCGTTGTCGATGTTGACGGCGGCTTCGGACCCGGCTCCGATCGCGTCGAGGTATCGGCGCATACCGAACCGGGGCATGAGCGCATCGACATCGTCGATCAGGTACCTGTTCGTGACGAGCTCGACATCTCGCATCTGCACGTTCGTGTACGAGAGCTCGGCAATGGACCGTTCGATCGCGAGCACTGAGGCCGCTGCCGATGCGGGGTCGCGTTCGCCGAGCAGTTCGAACGTGTTCTGCACGTGTGCCCGATAGTCCCCGAGCAACTGGAGGGACGTCTCATCGTCGCGCATGTAGTAGTCGCGGTCAGGGAGGCCGAGGCCTGACTGCCCGAGGTAGAACAGATGCGCCGCTGCATCGTCGAAGTCCGGCATCACCGCGAAGTCGAACAGGGCATCGATGGCCGACCGATGCATCGACACGAGCACGTCAGCGACGTCCTCCAGGGAAACGATGGCCGAAATGCGCGCGAGCCACGGCTCGAGCGGTTTCGTGCCGAGTGTCTCGATCCGTTCGGTGTCCATTCCGGATCGGTAGTAGGTGCCGACCCAGTGCTCGGGCGTCCTCGGCTCGATGTCGTCGCGAGAAGCGACGTCCTCGAGGATTCCCTGGAGGATGCCCTGATTGCGCTCGTGGAGTTCCTGGAACGCACCCCACGCGCCGTACTCGGCGGGAACCGGGTTCGCATCGATCCACCCGCCGTTCACGAACCGGTAGAAGTCATCACGAGGGGATACCGAGGGGTCGGACTCCGCGACGTCGAAGGCCGGGTCGTCGGGTGAGATCCCGATGTGGAGCGGTTCTGTCACGGGGCCTCCTGGCAGTCAATCGGGAACGGCGCAACGATAGGGAGATCCGTGTGCTCCTCCTGCGACGTCTGTCGATCGTCGCGTTGTGGGTGTCCTCGTCGGACGCGCCGTCACGAGTGACGGTACGAGTGGATGCATAGGATGGAGGTAAGCGATCGATGGTGTGACGGAGGTAGCCATGACGTTCGAGATGCGAACAGACGCAACCACGGGGGCGCCCTACGTCGCCGTTCGCGTTCGTGGCGAGGACGTTCTCCGGGATCCGTTCCTCAACAAGGGGCTTGCGTTCACCGACGAGGAGCGTGACGCACTCGGCCTTCGGGGTCTGCTCCCTCGGCGTGTGGCAAACATGGAGCAGGAGCTCGAGCGGGTCAAGGGGCAGTTCGACCTGAAGACGACGGACATTGGCAAGAACGTGTTCCTCAATGGGCTGATGGACAGGAACGAGACATTGTTCTACCGGTTCGTGAGCGAGTACCTACCCGAGACGGTTCCCATCGTCTACACCCCGACCGTCGCCTACGCGTGCTCCCACTGGTCCCGGATCTATCGGCGCCAACGCGGCATCTACATCACACCGGACGATCGCGGGAAGGTCGCCCAGATCCTGAGGTCGAGGCCGGCCATGGCGCCGCCCGTCATCGTGGTCACCGACAACGAGCGCATCCTCGGCATCGGTGACCAGGGAGCGGGAGGTATGGGGATCCCGATCGGAAAGCTCGCGCTCTACACGGCGGCGGCAGGCATCCATCCCGAGCGGTGCATCCCCGTGTCGCTGGACGTCGGTACGAACAACGCGGAGCTGCTCCACGATCCGCTGTATGTCGGGTATCGCCAGCCGCGCCTGCGCGGCGAGGAGTACGAAGCCCTCGTCGACGAGTTCGTCGACGCCGTCCGCACGGTGTACCCGGGCGCGCTCCTTCAGTGGGAGGACTTCGCGAACAGCACGAGCTTCCGGCATCTCCGGACCCATCGGAAACGCATCACGTCGTTCAACGACGACATCCAGGGAACGGCTGCGATGGTGGTCGCGGGTCTCATCACTGCGCTGCGGTTCCTCGGACAGGGCCACAAGGACCAGCGGATCGTCATCGCAGGAGCCGGCTC
>JAWOGV010000386.1:0-4413 GCA_046496605.1 Acidimicrobiia bacterium
GGTCGGTGCGCACTTCGACGTCACACGCGAGCGGGTGCGCCAGATCGAGAACAAGGCCCTCGCGAAGCTGAGGCAACCAGCAAGGGCCAAACAGCTCGACGGCTACCTCGAGAGCGGCTGATCAGGCGCCGGGAGACGTGGCCCGTTCACGCACGTTTCGTGCAGCCGACACCAAACCTGCGCCGGCAGCGGCCCTTGTGCGCCGTGTCGAGCGTTCCGTGAGGTCCACGGCACCCTGAACCGAATCGTGCTTCAGCCCCTCGCGGATGCCGACAACGAGCCTGTCGTATCGCTCCTTACCCGCTCGGGCGCCGACGGCGAAGCCGACGACGAACCCGATCACCAGACCCAACTTGAATCGCATGCCATGGATTGTCGCACACGGCCGGTCAAGCTCGTCGTGCGGTCGCACTCGCCGTTGTGCCAGCTGGCTCATGCGTGCGACTGGCGGTACCACGCTGCCGTTGTGAGCAGAGCCATGATCATCCATCCGTGGTCGGCCTTCCCGGAGATGTGATCGTCGAGGATGCTCAGGACGCCTGCGGGATCGAATATGTCGCCCATGCCTGTCGGTATTTCGGAGAGTCGGGCACGCGCGGGTTCAGCAAGTGGCCCACGCAACCATTGGCCGATGGGCAATTGCTGCGCGACCTTCGGCGCTTGCGCCGCGCTGGCCGGAAGGTGCTCGGATGCGAGGGTGCGCAGGATGTCCTTTCCGGTCAGGTTTCCATCGACGTTCATCGCCACGTCGATCAATCGGTGGTCGTAGTAGGGGAGGCAGGCACGCAGCCCATGAACGCGTGGCCAGATCCGATTCCACGCCAGCATCGCTTCTGCCGAGGTGAACCGCTTGTCGAGGTGGATCAGCGTGTGTTCGACCGTACCCGTGAACTCCGGCACTGCACTGTCGAATGCCTCGATCAGGCGGTCGTGGCCGCGTTCGGCGAGACCCGGATCCCGATAGACGCGACGCCTGACGGTGCGCTTCTGTTCGCTGTCGGGGGAGAACAGCTCGGCGGGGCCATATACGGATTGCGTTGTCCACTCGGCCTTGTCCTGAACGGACAACCCCAACGGGCGAAGGGCTCTCACGACGCCTCGCAGCGCGCTTCGAGACACGGGTGGCAGGCGCGCGAATCGGACGGCTGCGGCATGACGCTTCGACAGACCCCAGCCGTCCGCCCCGACGCCACTGAAGATCGCGTTCGCACCGGCGGCTGCGATGGGTTCGAGCCGATAACTGTGGATACCCCAGGTGAAGGGCTCTCCGTACGCGCCGACGGCATCGTCGAGGTCGTCGATCACGTTCTGTGGTCCCACGAGGATCTCCTCGTGGGGGATACCGAGGAGTTCAGCCGTTGCCCTCGCTGCCGAGCCTTCGTTGAGATCGCCTTCGTACTCGTCATATCGAAACGTGTAGGCCCGTACTGAGGCTCCGACGTAGCGGCTGATTCCAACCGCGACCATTGCCGAGTCGATGCCGCCTGAGAGCAGTAGAGCCGCCTCGCCGTCGGTGGGTGCCAGACGTCCGATGGCATCTGCGAGAAGCGTTCGCATCGCGACGGATGCTTCATCGACCGGAACGGGATCCAACTTTCGGTAGGAGGCCCACGGATGCGATGCCTCGACCTCACCGTTTGCTATGCGCACGGCGTGACCCGGCACCAGCTTGCTCACCGCCCGGTACGGCGTCAGCGGAGCAGGGAAGTAGCCCGACGCCAGGAAGGCGTCGAGAGCCTCGGGATGCGGCGATGGATCCGCTCCGCACAGGACCAGCGCCGAGATGTCGTCGGAGAAGGCCACACCTCCGGGTACCCGTGCCAAGTAGCCGACACTGACCCCGTACTTGTCCCTCGCCAACATCGCCTCGTTCGACGGTGCATGGAAGGCTGCCACGAAGCCGTGGAATGGGACCTCCGTCAGGGCCTCCTCGCGACGCTCGATCCAGCGCGAGAGGAGTTCGTCGGGTGTCGTGTCATCGAGAATCGCGCCCACCAGAGTGAGGAACGACCCCTCATGCTGGACGGCGCCGAACACGCCGGGCCGGTCGGGTGCCACGATCACCGTTGGCGCGGCTGTACCGGTACCGGCACCGTCCGCCAGCAGGTCCGTTAGTCCGGGGAATCTTGTTCGTACTGCATCGAGCGGTGCTGGACCCGTGGGTCCGAGGGGGAGAAACCCCACGACGCAAGGCTGATAGGGCGTGTGCACCGTGTCAGATCCTGTCCACCCGCTGCGCATCTGGTTCTTGCAACACATCCTGAGTCTACGGGGTCTCCAACTGGCCAATGTCTGAGGCGTGAGTCGCAGGTTCAATGAGGGACACGCTGGAATCGGTTTGGCGCGAAGACGCAGAATCTGCCCGTTCGCGTTTCTCCTCCGTTTGGGATGAGTGGTCTCCCGCGCTATCGGCGTTTCTCCCCCGTTTGGGGGAGATGCCCGGCAGGGCAGAGAGGGGATGAGTTGTTCCCAGGCCGGGCGTGGGTCTTTGACCTGGGGTCCTCCCTGCGTCGCTTCGCTCCGCGTCTCTCCGCAGGGAGAGACGGATTGGTCCTTCGGCGTTGGTCGATCACACGAAGTCGGTCTGGCCGGACATCAGCCTCCGAACGGTTTCGTCAATTCGACTGTCACGGGTCGTAGGCCGCTTGGCGGAGTGGATCCACCACAAGTACTGCTTCTTGTTCGATTCCGCCATGGCGATGTAGCCAGCGTTCGCTCCGGGTGCGGCATCGAGTGCCGCCTGGAGGTCCGGGGGCACGACGAGGGTATCGACGGAGTCCGTCTGGGACCACGAGCCATCTGCTTTCGCCCGATCTGTCACCGCCTGGCCGACCTCGGTCATCTGGCCCTGTTCGATGAGCCGTGCGATTCGCGCCTTGTTGAGTGCGGACCACAGACCTCCGGGTCGGCGGGGTGAGAACCATTGCACCGTCCTGTCGTCGTCGACCCGACGGGTGGTGCTGTCGATCCATCCGAAGCACAGGGCTTCCTCGACCAGATCGTCATAGATCGGTCCCTCGAGGCTGCTCGACTTCTTGCGGTAGACGACCCACAGACCCTCGTCCCGTTCGTGGTTTGAGGCAAGCCAAATGCGCCACCCCTGGCGACTACGTGGGACGAGGACCTCCTTGCCGTTCGGCGACACAGGAGGATCGAGATCAGCCGTTGAGGTCATCCCGGCCAACCCTACGTGTCCGACGCGTCACGTGGTCGTTGATCGAGCTCAATGGGCATACCTCGCTGAGCCGGCAGGGCACTTCGGTCGTTCACTCCCAGTGACCGGAGTTCGAGTGGTCGGCCATCCAGTGGGACCCTTGGCACTTGACCCGGTACCCGGGGTTGTGACAGCATCGCTCAGAGGGAGATGAAGGTCGTCAAGCGCGTCCTCCGAGTGGTCGGATTGCTGCTGCTAGCCGCATGGGCCTTTCGTCGCCCGATGCTCGACTGGGGAGCGACGCGAGATGAGGCAGGCGCAGAGCTGCCGGGAGATGGTCTGCTTCCCGGGGCCGACATCGTCGCTACTCGCGCCATCAGCATCGATGTGCCTCCTTCGCTGGTCTGGCCGTGGCTCGTCCAGATCGGCACCGGCCGAGCGGGTGCCTATTCGTACGACTGGCTCGATCGGCTCGCAAGGCTCGACATGGTGAGTTCCCGCCAGATCCTTGCGGAGTTCCAGGACCTCGAGGTGGGTGACGTGATTCCGGTCGACAACAACGGGACTGGCCTCAGGGTCCGGGAAATGGAGACTGGCCGATTCCTGAGCACCCTGACAGACGACGGGAGCTGGGCGTGGACCTGGGTTCTCGATGAGGCAGGCACTGGAACGCGTCTTGTCAGCCGGACCCGGATGTCGACCCTCACACAGTCCGCAATAGGTCGGTGGGCGACCTATTGGCTCCTCATCCCGGCGTCATGGGTCATGGAGCGGAAGATGCTCCTGGGCATCAAGGAGCGGGCCGAGGGCCATGGGAGAGTCGGTCATTGACAGTTCGGCATGAGGCTTGGGCGGCCACGACAACCGAACCAAACCCATGGAGACTGATCCACAGGCTCCGATGCGGCTGGTTCCTGGGAATCAGGAGCCAACCGATCGTGGGCCGTGCCGATGAGAACGCCAAGCTCGCCTCGACCTACCTCGTCTTCATGGCGTCGGCGGGCATCATCGCGGGCATCGGAGTGCTCACGGGGTCGGCGGTCCTCCTCGTCGGAGCGATGGTCGATCAGCCCTGACCTGCTCCCGATCTCGGCGACCGCGATCGGCGTGGTGGAACGTCGGTGGCAACTCGCGATCAAGGCGATCCGCGTCCTGCTGATCGGCCTCGCCACCGGTCAGTGCGGCGTTTCGTCGCCCGCACCGACGTGGTCGAGGTAGGCGGCGAGTGCCGTGCGGTTGCTCGGATAGATGTGCTCGGG
>JAWOGV010000011.1:0-5526 GCA_046496605.1 Acidimicrobiia bacterium
GTACGGAGTCGATCAGCCATCCGTCGTCGCCCTGGATCGCGTAGGCACCCGCCTTGTCGAGGGGGTCGGTGTCCCGGACATATCCACGAAGCTCGTCGGGTGTCCTCTGGGTGAACGTCACGACCGAGTCCGCCACGCCGAAACGCGACTCGTGCCCCTTGATCACCGTCCAACCCGTCAGCACGTGGTGGGATCTCCCGCTCAGCGCGACGAGCATCTCGAGGGCGTGTGCCTCGTCGTTCGGCTTCCCGAGGACCACGCCGTCGAGCACCACTGCCGTGTCGGCCGCAACGACCACCGAATCGGTGCCGACACCAACGGCCGCTGCCTTCTCCTCGCTGAGCCTGAGCACGTACGCTGCCGGCTCCTCGCCAGGCAGTGGTGTCTCGTCGACATCGGGGATGGCGACATCGAAGGTGAAGCCGGCAACCGAGAGGAGGAGTGCACGGCGCGCCGAGCCCGATGCGAGGACGAGGTGCATCAGAACAGGGTCAGGTCGTCCGAGCTGACGTCACAGCCTGGGATTCCCGACCAGGGGAGACCTGCCATCCATGCCCAGGACCGCCGATGGGCGGTCGACGGACCCACTGCGTGGAGCGCGGCACGGTGCCGGGGGCACGGATACCCCTTGTTCGCATCGAAGGCGTACCACGGATAGTCCGCTGCGGCGGTCCGCATGATCCTGTCACGTGTGACCTTTGCCAGGATCGATGCTGCGGCGATGCTCAAGGACCGCGAGTCGCCCCTCACGATGGTCGTCGTCCGCGAGCCTCCGACGAAGTCCCACGAGCCATCGACGAGCACGTGATCCGGTTTCATCCCGATTCCATCGAGAGCACGTCTCGTCGCAAGGCGTTGCGCCTCCGACATGCCGAGCGCGTCGCACTCGGCTGCTGATGCGTGACCGACGCTCCAGGCATCCGCCCATTCGACGATCCTGTCGTACATGGCCTCGCGCTCGCGGGGCGTCATGGCCTTCGAGTCCCGAACCTTGTAGATGCGTGCCTCGCGTGGGATGACGACTGCGCCGACCGTGAGCGGGCCTGCCCATGCGCCCCGTCCGACCTCGTCGACGCCGGCGATGGTCGATGCGCCGGCATTCCAGAGGTCCCGTTCGAAACGAGTGCCGGGCGATCGGGTGCGCAGCGACGGGCGGAGCTTCGGCACGGTATGGGGCACGAGCGCAGGTTACCCGTCCGACCGTGATCGACGGGTCTCAGTTCGTCGCAGGATCGTCGGGGAAGGTCGCGTGGTAGGCAATCGGAGCTGGTGCCGACGCCAGCACACGGGCCCAGACCGTGCTCGTGTCATGACTGAAGACGACATCGAGGTCGAGGGGAAGGACCCACCAGGAGTCCTCCGCGAGCTCGACCTCGAGTTGTCCCGGTGACCAGCCGGAGTACCCGGCGAACACGCGCACGTGATCCGCGTCGGTCACAGGCTCCGAGGTGTCGAGGATTCCGACGTCGCCACCCGGCGAGGACATGAGAAAGACACCCGTTGGCGATCGGCCCACGATCACCGCCGTGTCGGTGGCCACGGGCCCGCCGATGAAGACGACGGCGGGAGGGTGGATTCGTACGTCGAGACCCGGAAGGACCTCATCGACGGGGATGTCGGTCGGCAGGTTTGCAACGACGCCCACGGCCCCGTGCTCGTCGTGTTCGAGCATCACCACCACGGACCGTTCGAACGGCGCGCCCACGATCAACGGAGTCGCGACGAGGATCTTTCCGGCGGTCGAGTCCATCACATTTCGCCGTACTCGATGCGCATACCGTCGAACGCGACCTCGAACCCCGCGGCCTCCGATTCGGATCGGATTGGTGACCCGATCACGCCGAGTTGGTTCGTGTGGTTGAGGTGGGTCAGCACGATACGACGCTCGGCACCGAGGTCGGCGAAACGCTCGATGGTGTCTGTCACGATGGGGTGCGGTATCTCCTCGATCGGCCTGCCCGGCACCTCGCCGGCATCGCCGAAGGTCGCATCGAGGAGGCTGATGGGATGGGCCCCGATCACATCGACCGCTTCCGGCCATCGATCCCAACCGTCGATGTCGGGCAGATACAGCACCCAGGGCCGGCCCTCGACATGGATCGAGTAGGCGACGGTCGTCGAGAAGTCCGCACGATGGGGAACGGGAATGGCGTGAACCGTGATCGGACCGTACGAGACGTCCGAATCGTTGGTTGCATGCCCGACGAGGTGCTCCGAGCGCAGCAGCGTCGCCCATGGCTCGTTCGCGTCCAGGAACTCGAGGACACTCGCCGGGGCGTGGAGCGGCGTCATGTGGGTCGCTGTGGCCTCCTTGCCGAAGTGCATCAGCCCGCCGTAATGGCCCATGTGGGCATGCGTGACGAACACCGCGTCGACGGGGGATCTTGCGTCGCGGGGATCGAGGAGGTTCTCGAGCGCTCGGTACTGCTGCCGGAGGTCGGGCGTGGCGTCGAACAGCAGCACGCTGTTGCGGTCGATGATGACGGCGATACTCGATGCCGTCCGTGTTCCTGCAGCGGCGCGATGGCTGCCGAACTGCGGTGCGCCGCCGTCCTGACCGGATCCGAGCACGACGAGAGAGATGTCCACGCCACTATTGTCGCGCGCACGGCGAACGAAGGAGGATCCGGTGCGGCTGGTGAGCGACACGATCTCCGACGGGGGCAGGATGCCGAGGCGAGGAGCTCTCGCCGTTCCCGCTGATCCGGGTCCTGTCGCCCTCAGCGACAACCGAAACCCGCATCTCGCCTGGTCTGAGGTACCTCCCGGAACGGAATCGTTCATCGTCACGTGCATCGACCATGACTGCCCGAGCGCCCCTGATGATGTGAATCAGGCCAACAGGGAGGTGCCGGCGGATCTGCCGAGGGTGACGTTCACGCATTGGCTGCTCGCCGACATCCCCGCCGACGTCCGTGAGGTACCCGAGGGTGCTCACTCCGATTGCGTGACAGCCGGTGGCAAGGCGGCACATGCGTCGCCCATCGGGGTCCACGGCCGCAACGACTACACGGCGTGGTTCGAAGGGGATCCCGACATGGCAGGTGAGTGGAACGGCTACGACGGTCCCGCGCCACCGTGGAACGACTCGATTCCCCACCGCTATGAGTTCAGCGTGAGCGCGCTCGACGCCCCGAGCCTCGGGCTCGACCCGGGCTTCACCCACGAGGAGTTGCTTGCAGCGATGGACGGCCACGTCCTCGACTCTGCATCGATCACGGTGACCTATGCCTCGAACCCGCGGTTGCACGGGGCCTGACGACCACCCGAGGCACGAGGCCCGCGCTGAGTGGTCTCAGAACAGCTTCGCCTGGATCCAGTCGAGGACGTCCCCGATCACCTGGCCTGCCTCGGGTTCGTTGTGCACCTCGTGGCGCAGACCCGGATACAGCTTCCGGACGACCGACGGGGATGCGGCAAGACCCGCCGAGGCGACCGGCTGGACGAGTTCGTCGTCCGCACCGTGGATCACGAGGGTCGGAACGACGATGTCGTGGTGGCGCGACGCAAGGCGGTCCTGCTCACCGAAGACGACCTTGCCGAAGCGGGTCGTGGCACGCGTCTCGACGAGGGGGTCGTCGAAGTAGGCCTCGCCGACGGCTGGGTCCCGTGACAGCTGGTCCCCTGTGATCTTGTTCGCGACACGTGCCGTGGGCGCAAATCGGCCGAGGACCGATGCCGCAACCTTGAGTACGTTGTCGATGCGACGTGTCGCCGTCATGGCGGGGGCCGAGAGGACGGCGAGGTTCGGCACCGGCTCGTAGCCCTCGATGAGATACCCTGCGCACTGCAAACCGCCGAGGGAGTGCCCGTAGAGAACCCAGGGTCTCCCCGTCGATGCAGCCGTGGCGGAGGCCATCTCTGCGATGTCCCGGTAGAACTCTGCGAACTCTCCCACATCGATACGCTCGCCCACGCTCGCTCCATGACCCCTGAGGTCGTAGCTGTAGACGTTGCCGCCGACTGCATTGAATTGGGCGGCGAATGCCTCCCAGCGCCCGCAATGCTCGCCGAGGCCGTGCACGAGGAGCGTGTCGAAGCGGGGCGTTTCGATGGTCCATGAGCGGGTCAGCAGTTCGACCCCGTCCGATGAGGTGTGGCTACCCGTTGTCGACGTCATTTCGTCTCCCCTTCCGCTGCGGCCATGGCCGCTCCGACGATTCCCGCATTGTTCCGCAACTCGGCTGGCACGACCTCGGCGCGTGTGTCGAGGTGGTGTGCGATCTCCTCGAATCGTTTGGAGATGCCACCTCCGAAGACGATCGTCTTCGGGGACAGGATGAGATCGATGTACCTGAGGAGTTCGTTGACCCGTTCAGCCCACCAGTCGATCTGGTCGTGGTTCCTGTTGACGAGCCGTCCCGCCGCGTAGTGCTCAGCTTCCATGCCCTTGAACTCGAGGTGGCCGAGCTCCGCATTCGGCACGAGTTTCCCGTCATTGAGGATGGCCGAACCGATGCCTGTGCCGAAGGTGAGGACGATGCACACCCCGTCGTGGCCCCGTGCTGCGCCGTAGCGTGCCTCCGCGAGGCCGGCTGCATCAGCGTCGTTGAGGACGGTGACCTGTCGTCCCAATTGCTGTCCGAGACCGCGCTCTGCGTCGAACCCGATCCATGACTTGTCGATGTTCGCCGCGGACCATACGACGCCGTCCATCACGACGCCCGGGACCGTGACACCGATGGGGCCCGACCATTCGTGGAACCGGACGACCGCTTCCACGGTTTCCATCAGGGCCTGGGGCGTCGATGGTTGGGGTGTGGCGATGCGGTGGCGCTCAGCGGAGAGCTGCCCCGTCGAGAGGTCGACGGGGGCACCCTTGATGCCCGATCCGCCGATGTCGATTCCCAGGGCGTCCACCGTTCACGCTCCCTTACCCACGAGTATCAGGATGTCCTCAGCATATTGGTCGCGCCGTTCCCAGACCTCGTCGGTGATCGCCAACTGGATCCCGCCCGGCATTTCGATGAGATGGGTTGGCAGGATCGGATCGGCGGAGGGCCACTCATGCGAGAAGGTGACGAGCCGATCGCGAGGGATTCCCGGCGTGAGAACCACCCCACACGGGGCGAGCACTCCTCCGGCCGGGACAATCCCTCGATGCTGTTCGAGCTGTCGGAGCAGGTGCTCGAGCCATCGGCGTCGCTCCTCGTGATCGGGCTGGACGGAGGCTCTCACGGCTCGCACCGTACCGACAGTGGGTGCTGGTGCAAGGTCGCTGTACCACATCACGATGTCGGCATCGACTCCGTGCTCACGGACACCGAGGCGGTTCGGCCACTCCCGAATCCTCCGGGATTCGGTCGGAACCAGGGCGTCGACAGGGTGCCCGGCAACGTGTGGCACCTCGAACACAGTGTCCTCGTCGACGAGCCGGCCCACGAGGTGCCCTGCGAGACGCCTGGTCTCGCTCCACGCGAGGCGCGAGACGGCGAACGGCGTGGCAGTCGTCACGCCGGGCTCATCAGCGCTCGATGAAGGGAAGCTCGACGACCCTGCCGATCACCCGTTCGTTCCGGATCTCGA
>JAWOGV010000057.1:0-3300 GCA_046496605.1 Acidimicrobiia bacterium
TGCGCCTGATCAAGTCCGACGATGAGATCGATGCCCTTCGCGAGGCGTGCCGTATCAGCGCGATCGCCCACATGGAGGGGATGCGGTTCGCTGCACCGGGACGAACCGAGCGACAGGTCCAGCCTGTCATCGAGTACGTGTTCGCAGCACACGACGCCGAGCTCATCGGATATGGCTCGATCGTCGCCGGAGGAGACAACGCCGTCATCCTCCACTACGTGGAGAACGACAGGCCGCTCGCCGGCGGGGACCTCCTCCTCGTCGACGCGGGTGCCGAGTACCGCCACCTCACGGCGGACATCACCCGGACCTTCCCCGTCGACGGCGCCTTCACCGCTCCCCAGCGTGCGGTGTACGACGTGGTGCTCGCCGCCATGGACAACGTGATCGCGCTGTGCCGTCCGGGACTCCCGTTCACGGACATGCATCGGGTGGCCGTCGAGACACTCACCGAGGGCATGGTGGATCTCGGCCTCATCCCCGGGCCGGCGGACGAGGCCGTGGCGAAAGGTTGGTACCGCCAGTTCTTCTTCCATGGGACGGGGCATTGGCTCGGGAGCGACGTGCACGACGCCGGCGCCTATCGCATCGCCGGTGTTGGACGCCCGCTCGAGCCCCGAATGGCCTTCACTGTCGAGCCGGGCATCTACGTCTCGAGGGACAAGGCGACGGTCACGTTGTCACATGCGCCGTACGACCCCGATGAGGTGCTTCGAGCGACCTTCGAGCTCGGTTCCGCAGAGGCGAAGGCCGCTCGAGAGCGCGCAGCGGACGAGGCCGGACGGTTCGAGCACACCGTCCCCGAGGAGTTCCTGGGGATCGGGGTGAGGATCGAGGACGACATCCTGATCACGGAGGACGGTCACGAGAACATGACCAGCCTCGTCCCCGTGGATGCGGCTGCCATCGAGGCGGTCTGTGCCGAGGAGAGCTCACTCCCGGTCTTCAGCTGAGGCCGACGACGCTCACCGACCGAAGCGCGCAGGGAGTGGCTGTCCGGTGATGCCGGCGATGAGGTTGTCAGCGGCGAGGTCCGCCATGGCGATCCGCGTGCGGTGCGTTGCCGACCCGACGTGCGGGACGATGAGGCAATTCCCAAGCCCGACGAGCGGATGGTCCGGCGGAATCGGCTCGGGATCGGTCACGTCGAGGCCGGCGCACCGGATCATCCCGGACCGGAGGGCATGGACGAGGGCGTCGGTATCGACGATCGGACCCCGGGCGACGTTCACGAGGTTCGCGGTCGACTTCATCACCGCGAGTTCCTCGGATCCGATGAGGTGGTGGGTCTCGTCAGTGAGCGGGACAGCGATCACGACATGATCCGATCGTGCGAGGAGCTCGTGGAGGTCGACCCTGACGGCGTCGACATCGTGGTCGCTGCGAGCGGTGTACACGACGTCCATGCCGAAACCCCGGGCGCGGGCTGCCACCGCACGCCCGATCCTCCCCATGCCCACGATTCCGAGCGTCGTATGGGAGATGTCGTGTCCGAGCAGGGCGTCGGGCTCCCAATCACCCCAGGCCCCCGAGGTCACGTGCTCGAGGCCCTCACGGAGCCGTCGCGACGATGCCATCATCAGCGCCCATGCCATGTCCGCCGTCGAGTCGGTGAGGACGTCCGGGGTGTGCCCGATCGCTATCCCCCGCTGCCGACAGGCGTCCACGTCGATGTTGTCGACGCCGACGGCCATCGTCGACACCACGACGAGGTTCTCCGCGCGGTCGAGCAGTTCGGCGTCGATCCGATCGGTGAGCATGCAGTACAGGCCACGCGCATCGACGATCACATCCCGGAGCACGCGAGGGTCGATCGAACGATCCTCCATCCACGTCCACGTCGGCGCAACGCTGGACATCCGATCGATGGCGGATCCCGGTGGAACCCTCGTGACGACGATCTCAGGCATCTCCACAACCTAGGAGGACTCGGTCATCACGGAGGTGCACTCGGTCGATGGATGGTCGGCCTCCGGGAGCCGAGACCATACGGACGGACACCGCCAGGAAACCCGCGCCCAACAACGCACAGGCCGCGAGGATGGGACAATCGGGTATGGCCATAGCCCGTGCCGTCGCTGATCTCGACAGCCTGCTCCAGAGCGCAGGTATCGAGGATCGGGCGGTGAACGAGAAGCGATACCTGAAGAGCGACCTCGAGTTCTACGGGGTCACGGTGCCTGCCGGCAACCGAATCGTGCGGTCGTGGCTGGACAGCCTCGACGACACCAGCCACGACGGCATCGTCGCACTCGTCGAGGAGCTGTGGTCGAAGCCGGTCCACGAACGGCGGGCGGCGGCGGTGCACGTCCTCGAGCTGCGCCTCGATCGGCTCCAGCCGACGGACATCGAGCTCGTGGAGCGACTGCTCCGCGAGGCGAAGACCTGGGCGCTCGTCGACGACCTGGCCGCCTCGGTGGCCGGTCCCCTGCTCGATCGCCACCCGAACGCGGACGCCATCCTCGATGGCTGGGCACGTGACGACGACTTCTGGATTCGCCGCTCGGCCCTTCTCGCGCACCTCCTCGCATTGCGGAGCGGAGGTGGCGACTTCGACCGCTTCACCCGCTATGCCGACGCCATGCTGGAGGAGAAGGAGTTCTTCATCCGCAAGGCGATCGGCTGGATCCTCCGTGACACCGCGCGCAGACGATCCGACATGGTCTTTCGATGGATCCTTCCCCGCGCGGCGAGGGCCTCGGGGGTGACGATCCGGGAGGTGGTGAAGCGGCTGCCGCCGGATCAGGCTGCCGCCGTCACCGCCGCCCATCGTACGAGACGATGATCGTCCGGTGCTGCCCGAGGACTGACCCCGACGACTCAGTTGTCCGCTGTCATCTGCTTGCGCAGGTTGGCGATCGTACTCGTGCTGTTCGTCGGGTTGACGCCGATCCGCGGCAGCTTCGCTGAGTTCCGGCTGTATCGGCTCTCGATCCTCGTCGGCTCCTCCGACTCGTCGACATCCTCGGCTTGAGCATGACGCGGAGGCGGTGCAACCGTCGGCGAGTAGTCCATGTGCACGACGTGGCGGGGCTCGACGACCTCATCCTCAACATGGGTCCCAGGATCTATCGCGACTGCGTCGTCGACGACGGCATCCTCGACCATCGACGGCTCCGCTCCCTCGCGAGGCCCGTGGGTCTCGACGAACGACCGCTGCTTGATCGACCGGGCCTCCTCGAGTGCGTGCATCGCCGCGCTGCGGATTGCGTCGAGGGAATCCCCGGATTCGCCCGCCGCGTCGGCTGCCGCGATCCGTGCGGACAGTGATAGGCCGTCGGTATCGCCTGGCGCCGGCTC
>JAWOGV010000087.1:0-11708 GCA_046496605.1 Acidimicrobiia bacterium
CCCGTTACATCGCCGTTTTTTTAACCGAAACTTCTGCCAGTGATCCGCTAAAGTTGAGATCGGAAATGATGATATTGGTGTCAAGTACAGCTTTAAGCATTTGCTTTTTCTTTATCATGGGGCCGAGCGCCATCCACGGATCGACCGGAACGCCGAGCAGCCCACCCGTGAGGGGAACGGCGGCCATGACGCTCGCGCGCACGACCGATGGCTCCCACCGCGTCATCACCACGAACACCGCGAGCCCGACGAAGCCCAGGAGCGCCCTCGCCCTCGGATGAATCGAGAGTGGCGCTCCGAGGACCCACAACACGCCCAGGAACAGCGCGACGTTTGATCCGGAGACGGCGACGAAGTGGGCGAGCCCCGCTCTGCGCAGGTTCTCCATGTGGGTTGCGGGGATGCGGTCCGTGTCCCCCATCAGGAGCCCCGTCACGAGCCCGTCGACGGGATCGTCGCGGTCGAAGACACTCCGGACCCGTTCGCGTAGGCCGTTGCCCGCCATCATCAGCGGATTGGCCGTGATGTCGTGGCGGAGCACCTCGGTGACACGGAGACGCCCAGCAACGACGTCGTTGCCGCCCCTGCCGAACGCATCCCTCAGGAAGCCTTCGACGACCACCCGATCACCCGCGTTGACGTGACCGGGCAGCGGTCCGATCCCGAGCGGTGGTCCCTGCCACGTTTCACCATCGATCGCGACCGGCGTTGCCACAGCGAACCAAGCCCACTGGGATGCCGGGTCCTCACGAATCATCGCCTCGACCTCGAAGGAGCCAGCAGGCACCTCCGCAGCCTCGACTGCTGCCATGCGATTCGCTGCGGCCGCGGCAGACACGGAGCCCCCGAGGATGAGCACGGCGGCGACCACTCCGACGAGAGCGAACCTCGGTCTGGTCGACACCACCGCAATGACCCCAGCGGCAGCGAGCGCAGCGACGCGGATCGGCATCAAGGCCCCGAGGGTCGTCACCGTGGCCGCAGCGACGCACCACCGGCCGGGCACCGGGATCGATGCGATCATGGTTCCGCGATCGCATCGCGCATCTGCGCGAGTTTCGCCTCTCCGATCCCCGGAACGTCGAGGAGGTCCTCGACGGATGAGAACGGACCACGTTCGGTCCGGAACGCCACGATCCGCTCGGCGAGCACGGGTCCGACGCCGGGGAGCGCTTCGAGTTCGCTCGCACTCGCGTTGTTGATGTCGATGCCGACGGGTTCGCTCGAAGTCGCTCCGTTGCCTTCACCGTGGATGGGGACGATGACCTGATCGCCGTCGCGGACCTGCCGAGCCAGGTTGATCGAGCCCAGATCCGCAGTCGGGAGCGCACCTCCGGCGGCGGCAACCGCATCGGCCATCCGGGATCCGTCCGGAATCGACACGAGTCCGGGTCGCGCGACGGCTCCCGAGATGTGGACGGTGATGCTCCCGGGGCCGACGGTGGTCGGCGCCGCGGCGGCCTCGGGTACGGCGGTCGGCGGTGGCGGTCCCAAACCGAACCACACGAGCCCGCCGAGGACGATGATGACAGCGACACCGATGACCGTGACAGCGAGGTTGGTGTGGGCGCGTTCCATGGCATCCCGCCGCCGCACGATGAGGTCTACACGAAACCGCCGATGCTTACAAGGGGTCGCACGGCTTCAAGGCGCCACGTCCTAGAAGGGCAGCAGCGCCACCAGGCCCTCGACCTGCTCGAGTTGGCGCTCCGACCACTCGAGGATCTCGTCACCCCACACGAGGGTGATTGCTGCGAGCAGGTTGATGCCGCTGTGGAGCGCGATGGCCATGGAGAGGTCGCCCCTTCGGAGTGCGACCCACCCGAGGACGATGCCGAGAGCGAAGAGCCCCGGCACGACGGCGATCGCGTTCGGGTCGATGAGGTGCACGCTCGCAAACAACGCCGCTGACACGATGATGGAGACCCACTTCCCGAAGGAAGATCTCAGGATCGACAGGAGCATGCCCCGGAAGATGATCTCCTCGATGATCGGTGCCGCAACCGCCACTGCGGCGATGATCGCCAGCTGCTCGATGAGCGTCTCACTCGCTCCGGCAATCTCCGTGACACTCTGGTCCGGAGGATCATCACCGAAGAACCAGAAGACGAAAGGGGCGGTGATCAGGGCGATCGCGATCTGGAGGAGCATGCCTGCGGGGACGCCCCACCAGTCGCCCGGCTTGACGACGAATCCCGTGTCCTCGGCAAGCGAGCCCGAGCCCCGTCTCCGTGAGATCAGGACGATCGCGGCAATGCTCCCAGCCGCCTGGCCGAGAAACACGAGGGAAAATGGGATCGGATCGAGGGGGTCCGCACCAGCGATCAGGACCGCGAAGGTCACCACGAGGGATCCTGCGATACCCGCGACAAAGGCGAGGAAGACATCCCTGACGCGCCACTTCGCGGACGGGAGGTATCCCGGAGGTCGCTGCGGCGGTGCGGAGGACTCCATCATGGCCGA
Source organism: Acidimicrobiia bacterium (assembly GCA_046496605.1). GTDB lineage: Bacteria > Actinomycetota > Acidimicrobiia > Spongiisociales > UBA5794 > SZUA-442. The sequence continues at coordinate 2,464 of JAWOGV010000087.1, forward strand.
TGAACGATATTGGCCGCCTCGGCGTACGCCGTCCACTCGGCACCGATGCGACGGTAGGCGTCGTCGTGGCCGAGGCCGAACACCCGCAGGCGCAGGTACTCGGACAGGTATCGCCACAGGAATCGCACCGCGCCCTGCTCGCGCCATTGCCGAACGTGGACGAGCTCGTGCGCGGCGAGCTCGGGCATACCACCAGCGACCACCTCCTCGACGATGTCGGACCGGACGAACACCGTGGACCGAATCGTGATCGCGGAGGCCCTGTTCCCGATCAGCCACTCCAGGACGGAAGGCATCGGTCGGAAGGCCACCCCGTCCAGGGGCACGTCAGGCACGTCGATGCCGGCACGGGACACGACGAACGCCCCCGGTGTGATCACACGACGAGGCTGACGACGTTCGGGAGGCGAGCCACCACCTTGCGCGGCTCGGAACCACCGGTGTGTGCGAGGACGCGTTCGGATGCGAGGGCGAGCCTGACAGCCTCCTCCTCGGTGATCGTGACGGGGACCTCGATGCGGTCCCGAACCTTGCCGTTGACCTGAACCACCATGATCGTGGTCTCCTCGATGACGAGGTCGGGGTCGTATTGCGGCCACGGCGCGATCACGATCGACGAGGTCTTCCCCATCCGGTGCCACAGCTCCTCCGCGATGTGCGGAGCCAGGGGTGCGAGGAGCCTCGGCAGCACCGACGCGACGTCGGCGGGTACCCGCTCCTCGGCGACGAGGGCGTTGTTGAGCTCGAAGAGCCTGGCGACCGCAGTGTTGAACTGGAGGTTCGCCATGTCGTGTGACACGGCATCGATGGTCTTGTGGAGGAGGATCCGGAGGTCGCCATGGGACGGCGTATCGCTCACGAGCACCTCATCGGTCTCCTCGTCGATGAAGTTGCGCCAGAGGCGCTGGAGGAAACGGTGGACGCCCACGATGTCACGGGTTGACCACGGACGGGAGGTGTCGAGGGGGCCCATGAACATCTCGTAGAGGCGGAGGGTGTCGACACCGTATTCGTCGAAGATGTCATCCGGATTGACCGAGTTCTTCAGCGACTTGCCCATCTTGCCATACACACGCGTGACCGGCTCCCCCTGGTACATGTACCCGTCGTCCGTCTCGACGACCTCTTCGGCGGGGACGTACACGCCCCTCGCATCCTGGTACGCATCGGCGAGGATGTACCCCTGGTTGAAGAGCCTGCTGAAGGGTTCCGGTGTGTGGACGTGGCCGAGGTCGAAGAGCACCTTGTGCCAGAACCTCGCGTAGAGCAGGTGCAGGACGGCGTGCTCGACGCCACCGACGTAGAGGTCGACACCGTCGTCTCCCATCCAATACCGGTCTGCCTCAGGCGATACGAGGGCGGCGTCGTTGTCAGGATCGAGGTATCGCAGGTAGTACCAGCACGAACCCGCCCACTGCGGCATCGTGTTGAGTTCCCTCGTGTACGTGACCCCGTCGATCTCAACGTACTTCCACGAGTCCGGTGCCCTGCCGAGGGCCGGAGTGGGTTCCGCATGCTCGTCGTCTGATGCATGGGGCCGATAGTCGTCCACCTCGGGGAGCTCCAGCGGGAGGCTCGACTCGGGTACGGGGCGCAACTCGCCGTTGGGGCCGTGGAGGATCGGGATGGGTTCGCCCCAGTAGCGCTGCCTCGAGAAGAGCCAATCACGAAGCTTGTAGGTGATCGTTCCCTCACCGTGGCCGTTCACCGTGAGCCATTGGATGATGCGCGCCTTGGCGTCGTTCACCTCGAGGCCGTCGAGGAATCCAGAGTTGATGGCCGGTCCATGCCCGACGTAGGCGTTTCCTTCGAAGTCGACAGGCGGCTGAACGGTCCGGACGATCGGGAGATCGAACTTTTCCGCGAACTCCCAGTCACGTTCGTCCTGACCGGGCACCGCCATGATGGCGCCGGTCCCATAACCCATGAGGACGTAGTCGGCGACGAAGATCGGTATCCGGTCCCCGGTGAGCGGGTTGATCGCATGGGTGCCGGTGAACACCCCTGTCTTCGCCCGGTCGTCGGCCTGGCGATCCCTGTCCGACCTCTTCGACGTTGCGCGGCGGTACGCGGAGACTGCGTCCATCGGGTTGTCGATGCCGAGCGTCCACGTCGGCAGGGTCCCGTCGGGCCATGCGTCGGGAGTCAGGTGATCGACCATGGGATGCTCTGGCGCCATGACCATGTAGGTCGCCCCGAACACCGTGTCGGGGCGCGTCGTGAACACGCGGATGGGCTCGGGATGTCCCTCGACCTCGAAGACGATGTGGGCGCCCGACGATCGGCCGATCCAGTTGCGTTGCATGATCTTGACGGACTCCGGCCACTCGAGGGTCTCGAGGTCGTCGATCAGGCGATCGGCGTATGCCGTGATCCGAAGCATCCACTGACGCAGCGGACGCCGGTACACGGGATGGTCACCGCGCTCGGACCGGCCATCGGCCGTCACCTCCTCGTTTGCGAGCACGGTGCCGAGGGCGGGGCACCAGTTCACGGGGACCTCGTCGATGTAGGCGAGCCGCTGGGCATCGAGATATCGGGCCTTGTCCGCATCCGGCAGGTTCTGCCACATCACCCCATCAGCCGAACGACGGCCCTCCTCGAGCTCCTCGACGAGCTCGCTGATGGGCCGAGCCTTGTCCTGCTCCTCGTCGAACCAGGATCCGAACAGTTGAAGGAAGATCCACTGGGTCCACTTGAAATAGGCGGGGTCGGTCGTCGCAACGGTGCGGTCCCAGTCGTAGGAGAAGCCGAACGCCCTGAGCTGGCGGGTGTAGTTCTCGATGTTTCGGTTCGTGATGATGGCGGGGTGGATGCCCGTCTCGACTGCGTACTGCTCAGCGGGGAGGCCGAACGAGTCGAACCCCATCGGGTGCAGGACGTTGGCGCCCCTCATCCGGTGGTAGCGGCTGTAGATGTCGGTACCGATGTACCCGAGGGGATGTCCGACGTGAAGGCCCTTCCCCGACGGATACGGGAACATGTCGAGGATGTACAGCTTCGGCTTCGTCGCGTCGAAATCCGGAGCGCCGGGATTCGGGACGCGGTATGTCCCATCCTTGTCCCAGGTCCGTTGCCACCGGTCCTCGATCTCGCGAAAGTCGTAGCCTGCCATCGTCTCCTCGTCGACGCGCAAGGCTAGCGACTCACCACGCCGAGGCCGATTCCCACGGCGGTCACCGACCGACCTCCGGATCGGACTGGACCGCCCGCATCCGCACGGAGAACGCCGAGTCTCCCGAGAGGATCCCGCTGCGACCGAAGAGCCTGCCGTATTCCCAGTTGGACAGGCCGAGCTCCGGCTTGTCGAGCGCGTACTGGCCGTCGACCCAGCGGGTGAACCCGTTCCCGACGAACGGCGCGTCGATCGATGCGAAGAACCTGCGTTGCTCCTCGTCGTTGCCGGAGATGAGCGATGCCACGAACCGGGGAGCCTGCTCGTTGAAGAGGGCAACTGCATCCTCGACCGAGTCGACGACCACGAGCGTCACCTCGGGACTGTCCTCCCACTCCCATTCGAACCCGAGGAGGGCGTCCGCGATCGGTTCGGCGAGCGGCTCCGTCACCGATCCCCCTGCGCGCGAGATCGATGCTGTGCGCGTGAACCACTCCGACGGCACGTGACGCACCGATGCCTCCGCGACGTGCAGCTTCGGGTTGGTCCCTCGGCGCTTCGCCGCTCGTTCGAGCGCATGGAGGAACGCCGGCACGAGGTCGTCGACCCTGCTCGCGGGGATCGCGAGCGTGTTGAGCGTGTTACAGACCTTCCGGTCGAGTGAGTGGTACACGGCCGCGGCGAGGTGCTGGGCATCCGCGTCGGGAGCCGCAACGATCCACGCTCCTCCCGTGCCGTGGAGCGAGACGGCATTGCCGGCCTGGCGGGCCACGGCGCCGAGCTGGGCCGTTGCGGGTCCTGAGCCCCTGGCCACAGCGAGTGCAAGGCGGGCATCCCCCATCATGGCCCACCCCGCCGCCCTGGAGGCACTCGCCACGAGCGAGACCGCGCCCGCAGGGAGGCCGCTCGTCGCAAGGGCCGGTTCGAGGGCGTGCTTCACGATGGCGGTGGCGGTGCCCAGGGCGTCCGACCCGATGCGGAACACGACGGTGTTGCCACCCCGCAGCACGCCTGTGGCGTCCGCGAAGACATTGGGGCGTCCCTCGAACACGAATCCGATCACGCCGAGGCCGTCGATGACCTGCTCGAGGCGCCAGCCGTCGTGGTCGATGACGTCGATGATCCGGCCACGGCCGCTCGGTTCATGGGCCCATCCGTGGAGGCCGTCGATCATGCCTACACGCATTTCCTCGTCGAGGATCAGCCTGGTCACGGAACGCCCGCGCCCGCGCGCCGACTCGACATCCGACTCGTTCGCCTCCGCGATCGGCCCGAATGCCGATTCGTCACCGAGCAGGTCGGCGAACGCCCCGTAGAACGTGGAGATCGCGTCGTCCGTGACGTCCCCCATGGCGCCGAACGCGGAGTGTGCAGCACCGACCGCAGCCGATGCGGTCGCTGCGTCCTCGGCCGGGATGTGCAGGAGCTCCCCCGTTTCCTGGACGACGATGAGCCGGTCGCCCGGCGAGAACGACGCAGCCAACTCATCGCTCACATACGTGACGTGGGAACCTCCCCACACGATGGGCATGCCGGGGGTGAGGCGCTCGAGGCGGTCGGCTGTCATCGGCCCATCGTACCGGCGTCGGACGATGCCGGGTCAGTAGGTGAGGACCGCGTGGAGTGGGAGGTCGAACCTCGCACGCCCACCGAGGAAGGAGAGCTCCATGAGCATCGTTGCTCCGACTGGTTCCCCACCGGCCTTGATGATGAGTTCCTTCGTCGCTGCGAGCGTCCCACCGGTTGCGAGGACGTCATCGACGATGAGCGCTCGCTGGCCAGCCACGAACGCATCCTCATGGATCTCGAGCGTGTCCGTGCCGTACTCGAGGTCGTAGGTCACCGAGACCGTCGCCCGAGGAAGTTTCCCCGGTTTGCGGACGAGTCCCACTCCCGAGCCGATGCGCTCGGCGATCGAACCTGCGAGGAGGAATCCCCTCGACTCGATCCCGACGACGATCTCGACGCCCATGTGAAGGAACGGCATCGCCATCTCGTCGACTGCCTGGAGGAACGCAGAGGGGTGTGCGAGCAACGGGGTGATGTCCTTGAAGATGATCCCCGGCTCTGGGAAATCGGGCACATCGGCGATGAACTGACGGAGATCGACCATGATCGGCAGGCTAGCGGTCCGCACGGCGACCGCACGTACTCCAGCCCCTCGAACCGGCGGTAGCGTCCGTGGCTCGCGGAAGGATGCCGTCGACATGGCCGATGCACGCGGAAGCGATCGACCGGCGGGACGCCGGCAGGTCACCGACCCTCGCCCGGTGCCCTCGCCGAGTGTCTGGGGGATCCTCCTCGCCGTCGTGGTACCGGCCCTCTACCTCCTGTGGGTCAGGGTGGCAATCCCGGTTGCTCGCTCGGGTGAGGGGGTCTCTGAACCCGAGCGGCTGTCGTTCACCGTCCTTCGGATGATCGTCCAACCCGTTGCGGTCGTCGCGATCGTGCTCGGCATCATCGGCGTCATGGTCGTACGGCGTGATCCACACCTGTACCGCTGGCAGTGGGTGGGATTCGCGGCGATCGCCATCGGCGTGACCGAGATCGCCGTCTACGTCGGGGGCTGGTTGGGGTGGTGGGCGCCATGGTGACCCGCGGCGCGACCATGTGGTCGACCATTTCGTGTCATACCCACCCGATACGGTGTCACCATGTTCGCAATACCGTTTCCCGTGGCAGACCTCGAGTCCCGTCTCGTCGATCTCGAGTCGAGGATCGCTGAGCTCCGTGCCGAACAGGGCGTGATCGTGCGGGAGCTCGATCGTGCGAACGCCACAGTGACCGACGGATCCCGATCGCTCACCGATTGGATCCGCGCACGGCTCGACGTCGATGCCCACACGGCCCGTGACCTTGCGTACCTCGGAACCCGGGGCGTGCGCCATGGACGCATCTGGGACTCACTGGCGAGCGGCAGGTCGACGTTCCCTCGGACGGTAGCCACGATGCGCCTCGCGGACACGGGTGCGACCGAGGCCGACATCGAGGAGAGCCGCCGCCGGGACCTCGACGGCGTCCGCACCATGACCAACCGTCGCACTCCCATGACTCGGGGCGACGAGCGCACCATCCACGCCGAGCGGTTCTTCGTCATGCAGCCCACCCTCGACGAGTCCCGGTTCCGGCTGTGGGGGCAGCTGGGAGGGGCCGAGGGGCGGATCGTCGAAGCGGCGATCCAGGGCCGTGCCGACGAACTGCGCACAGCGGCTGGTGACCTTTCCACTACCAGGGCCCAGTCCAATGCCGATGCGCTGGTGACGATCGCCCTCGACGCCCTCGACGCTCCCGAACGGGACGGACGGGCCACCTCCGAATCCGGAGGTGCCACGGTGACCGTGTTCGTCGACGCCACCACGACCGATGCCGACGCCTCCGAGACGGCCACCCTCGCATTCGGGCCCCGCGTCGGGCCTGCCACGCTCGAGGCCATCCTGTGCGATGGCACCGTCCGTGTGATCGGCCTCGCCGACGGCCAGCCCGTCGTGGCCAGCCATGCCACCAGGGCCATTCCCACCGCGATCCGCCACACCGTCATGGCTCGAGACGGCGGATGCACCATCGACGGTTGCAGGTCCCGCTATCGCCTCCAACCCCATCACATCCGTCCCTGGTCCGTGGGAGGAACCCACGATCCCGACAACCTCACCTCGCTGTGCTGGTACCACCATCACGTCGCCATCCACCGCGACGGGTACCGGATAGACCCTTCCTCGCCTCCCCACCGACGGCGCCTCACCCGAACCGCAACGGGCACCGATCCGCCCCGCCTGGTCGCCTGAGCACTCCCCTCGGGGAGCACATCGCCGGTCAACCGTCCGATTCAACGCACGCAGAAGCGTCTAGGCGGGAGCTCTGATAGCGAACCCGCGTCCGCTACCCCGCGCTGTCGTTCCTCAGGCCATCGTCGATCACATCCTGGACGATCAGTTCGAACCCCGGGTCGAGGAACACGACCGATGCGCCGCCTGTCGCCCTGCCCAGTGAACCGGGGAGGACCTCATTGGTGATCGCCTCCACATCCATTTCGAATGCTGCGGCACCGAGTTGCAGGAGATCCGTGGCAGTGAGGTTGGTCTCCGTGAACCTGGAGAGGATCGCAAGGAGCGCCGGCATGTCGTGAATCGAGCCTTGCTGGATGGTCGCAAGAGCGGCGAGCATCACGACCCCGTGGTGATACGAACGGGTGAAGTCCCCACCCGGGATGAGCTTCCTGGTGCGGGCGAAGTCGAGGAGCCGCGTCGGATTGAGTGTCTGCTCGCCACTGCTGAACCCGTCGAACCACTCCTGGGTCGGGATCGGGATCGGGATGGTGAGCCGCAAGCGACCGAAGGCGGCGCCGACGAGATCCTCGAATCCCGCGAACCCGGTCAAGATGTACCCCTCGAGTGGAACTTCCCAGGTGTCGGTGAAGAACTCGAACAAGGCGTCCGGTCCGCGACCCGAGGATGTGAGCGCGTTCATTCGCATCGATCCGTACTCGGAATCGATCCAGCTGTCCCTTGGATACCCCAGGATCGAACCGGCGCGTTCGGACGGCACGGACGTCAGGATGTGGATCGAGTCCATCCGATGTACCGACGCGTCCCCACCGGGTCTCGCATCCGATCCGAGGACGAGGACGCGTCGGGGTGATTCCCCGAAGTACGGGTCGGCGCCGATGGAACCGAGATGCGCACCGACCGTGACCCATCCCGAGCCTTCGTCCGAGAGCAGGAGGAGGTCACCGCCAGCCAAAGTGGCAACGGCGACGCGACTCCCATCAGCCAGTTCGGCAACGGTCGCCTCTGCGGTGTAGCTGTCATCGAGACCCGAAGCCGCACCTTCGTGGTGCGTGATGACACCAGCGACCACTGCGCCCGCGACCCTCGGATCCCTGATCGTCGACAGACCCAGCCCCACCGCTGCCGTGAGCTCACCGTCCTCGATGCCCGATACCGAGATCAACACGATCGGTGACTCCGTCGTGGTCGTGGTGGGTCGAGCCACGGTCGTCGTCGGTGCGATCGTGGTCGCGGTCGTCGTCGGTGCGATCGTGGTCGAGATCGGCGTGGAGTCACTGGGCGAACACGCGGCAAGGAGAAGCGGCACGACCAACCCTGAAGCCACGCGGCGACTCGTTGCGATCATCCCGACACGCCCTCCCATCGGGTGCGAGTGTACGTCCCGATCCCGTGGACGAGTGGCTCCTCAACCCAGGCCTTGCTCGTCGACTCGTCTGCCGAAGCCCTCTCTGCGAGCAACGGCGTGAGCACGGACGTGCGCCGACGCTAGCACCGAGATCGCCGCATCCCTGCCCGAGCCGGGGTGTGAAGCGGCTCTCACACACGGCCACGCGGAACGTTGTCAGGGACGCGCCGGTGCCGGAGATGTACGATGTGAGAGCGGTATTCGAACCTGCGTGAGCCCAGGAGTGGCCTCATGGCCTCGGCGACCGACCGGCAGTTCAGGGCGATGTACGACGAGCACTTCCGTGCCGTCCTCGCCTACTGCCTGCGGCGGATACCCGCCGACGACGCCTACGACGCCGCCAACGAGGTATTCGCCACCGCGTGGCGGCGCATCGGCGACGTCCCGACGGGGGACGCCACGCTTCCGTGGCTCTACGTCGTGGCACGGCGAGTCATCTACCGAAGGAGACGGAGCCTGCGACGGTTCCGCAACCTGACGGAGCGGATCGCCGCATACCGACAGGATGGTCCGGCGCAACCGGAGACGATCGTGGTTCGTCGATTCGAGTACGACGCAGTACTCGAGGCCGCCGCCCGGCTGAGCCGTGCCGACCGCGAGGTGCTGGCGCTTGCCGCGTGGGAGGGCCTCTCCCACAAGGAGATCGCCGACGTGCTGGGATGCTCGGTCCCTGCGGTCGACCAGCGGCTGGCGAGGGCGAAGCGACGGCTCGCACAGCAGTGCAGAGGGCTCCACGAGGCCACACCGGTCGCCGAGGCGACAGGAGGTGGAACATCGTGAGCGACGCGGATCGGGTGTTCACCCTGTTCATGCAAGCCAATCCGGTTCCGGATCCGAGCCTCCTGACCACGACGAGGGACCAAGCCGCTCTCCCGACCTTCGAAGGGAGCATGATCATGGATACCAGAGAGACGACCCAGGCACGACCCACCCACGAGCG
>JAWOGV010000354.1:0-2501 GCA_046496605.1 Acidimicrobiia bacterium
GAGGCGATCGCCCTCGCTGTCTGCGCTGCGTGCCCGGTTCGCGTCGAATGCCTCGGCCATGCCCTTGCGACGAACGAGCGTTTCGGTGTGTGGGGCGGCACGACCGAGAAGGAGCGCCGTTCGCTGGCCCGCATCGGGTGACCTTCTCCCGCCCCTAGCATCGTGGGGTCGTGAAGTGCCCAACCCGTGCATGAACTCGCCCTCGCCGACGCCGTGATCAAGGCGGCGCTTCGCGCCGCGGACGATGCGGGTATCGCCACCATCGAGCGCATCGTCGTGTCCGTCGGTGAGCTCCAACTGATCGAGCCGGAACTGTTCAGGTTCTCCCTGACGACCGTGTTGCCCGCAGGTGACCATCGGCTCGAAGGAACGGCCTTCGATGTGGAGATCGCCGAGGCGCGCTTCGCGTGCCGTTCGTGCAGCGCGACCTATGGTCGGGCAGACATCGATCTCGGAGCGCATGAGGGAGAGTCGGTCCACTTCATCCCGGAGCTGCTCCACGCCTTCGCGGGGTGTCCACGCTGTACGAGCCCCGATTTCGACATCATCGAGGGCAGGGGCATCCTGCTCAGGCGGATCGTCGGGCGCGCGGGGGACGACGGTGACTGACAGCATCGATCCGAGGCGCGGTGTCGTGGAGGAGCGGATGTCAGGTATCCGCCGGATCGTTGCCGTCACGGGCTCCAAGGGAGGGATCGGCAAGAGCGTCGTGGCAACCCTGCTCGCACTCCATCTCGCAGACACCGGTCGACGTGTCGGGCTGTTCGACCTCGACCTGACGTCACCGACCGATCACCTCGTCCTGGGTGCGCGTTTCGGGGTACCCGACGAGGTGTTCGGCATCGATCCGTACCGGGTCGAAGGCGTCGACCTCATGTCCATTGCCGGCTTGTCGCACGGAGCTGCGCTTCCCCTTCGCGGCACTGGCGCGACCGAGGCGCTCCTGGAGATGCTTGCGATCACGCGGTGGGGCGAACTGGACCTGCTCGTGGTCGACATGCCGCCGGGTCTCGGGGACACGACCCTCGACGTCATCGAGCTCCTGCCGCGCACCGAGTTCCTGATCGTGGCCGATGGATCGCCCGTCGTGATCGACAGCGTCAGGCGGGCGGTGGACCTCCTCGTGTCGCTCGGCAAGCCGATCATCGGCGTCTTCGAGAACATGTCCAGGGGAGATGCCGGTGCGGTCGAGCGACTCGCGATCTCGGCTCGGATCGCGTACCTCGGCGCTGCAGGGTCCGATCCGGGGCTCGAGGGTGCCATCGGTGACGGTCGGGCCCTGCGCGCAACGAACCTGTATCGATCGATGCGCAGCTTGGCGGCCCACGTCCATCGATGAGGTGCATGTCAGCGGTTCGCGGACGGACGATCGGTTCATACCCATCGGATGATGCAGCTCCGTTGCGTTCCGTGTCGACTGTTCGAAGGAGGCCGTGACGGAGGGCGCCGACGGACAAACGGGGATGTAGGATCCCGTATCAACCCAAGGACGATGGAGGAAGGCGACGATGATCAAACACGGACCCGTCGATGTGATCGTACTGGCGTTGGGAGCGCCGAAGTTCGATGGCACGATCCTGAGCGAGCTCCAGCACCAGACCGCCAAGGGGATCATCCGCGTGCTCGACGCCATGGTGCTGTTCAAGGACGAGGGAGGGGCGTGCTTCACGCTCGACATGGAGGACCTTCCCGAGGAGGACCTGGCAGCCCTGTCGTTCATCGACTCGGGAACACGGGGCATGTTCGACGCCGAGGACGCTGACACGCTGTGGGAGGGAATGGTGCCCGGTTCGGCTGTCGTAGCGCTCGCGATCGAACACACGTGGGCAGTCGATCTCGTGAACGCGTTCCACGCGAACGATGTCGAAGTCGCGCTGCACTTCCGCGTCCCCTCACCCATCGTCGACGAGGCCCTCGCCGCGGTCGAGGCAGCACACTGAACGTTCAGGATCAAGGAGGATTCGACATGCCGGGATTGGTACGAACAATGGGTCGGACTGCTGCGGTAGTCGGCACGGCCACCGCAACACGCAACGCGGTGGATCGCCGCAATATGGACAAGACCGCTCAGGCGAATGCAAACGCCATGGAGACCGCCAACGTAACAGCCGCCCCTGCGCCGGCACCACAGCCGCAGCAGGCGCCCGTTGACGACCCGATCGCCCAGATCGAGCGACTGGGAGCCCTTCACGCCCAGGGGATCCTGACGGACGAGGAGTTCTCGGCCCAGAAGGCGAAGCTGCTCGGCATGTAGCCGGGGGCCGGTATCGTCGCCCCATGAGCGACTTCTCATGGTCGGCGACGATCGGCGCCCTCATCGATTCCCAGAACCTGCCGCGACCCGTGGCAGCACAGGCGATGGCCGAGATCATGTCCGGTCGCGCGTCCGACGCCCAGATCAGCGCATTCATCGTCGCCCTGCGCACGAAGCGCGAGTCTGTCGACGAGATGGCCGGCATGGTCGATGCGATGATGGATGCCGCCGTGACGGCGAACGTCCC
>JAWOGV010000031.1:0-3987 GCA_046496605.1 Acidimicrobiia bacterium
ACGAGTTCGAGTCGGCCATCTCGAGCCTTCACGGACACCTCACGGACGACGGGTTCGCCTCGCCGCGCGTCGTGGGTTCGATCGCCGCAGACGTCGAGACCTCGGACATCGCGGACCTCGTTGGAGCCCTCGCCGATCGTTGGGACACGAAGTCGGCGGCGATTGCGAAGCTCGCCCTCGACACCCGGTCAGCCGCGAATGACGGATGGAGGGCATGCGGATCCATCGACACGCGCGAGATGGGGGACCGTTCCCGCGATGAGGTCGCCCTTGCGCGCGCGACCTTCGTATGGTTGGGCGTCGAAGCGTTCGCCTTGTATCACCATGTAGCAGGGAGGTAGGGCGACGATGGACACACCCGTCGACTTCATCGAAACGATCCGATCCGATTGGGGAGCCGAGATCAGCGCAACGCTCATCGTGGTCGTGGTGACCGCGTTCGTGCTCGTGTTGGTGCGCTCGGCCATCCGGCGTTGGACGTCGAGGGTCGAGAACCGGTACGCGTTGTCGGACGATCACGAACAGCGTGAGCAGGCCAAGCGGCTCAGGACGATCACGGGTGTCGTGAGGATGGTGTTCTCCCTGACTGTCTGGGCCGTCGCTGTCTTGACGATCATGGCGACCTGGGGCATCCCGATGACGCCACTCGTCACCGTCGGAGCGACGATCGGAGTGGCAATCGGCTTCGGTGCGCAGGACTTCGTCAAGGACGTGATCGGGGGGTTCTTCGTCCTCGTCGAGGACCAGTACGCGGTCGGCGACGTCGTCAGGATCGCGGACGTGTCGGGAAGCGTCGAAGCGATAACGCTGCGGTCCACGGTGCTGAGGGATCTGGACGGAAACCGCCACTTCGTGCCGAACGGCCAGGTTCGGGTTGCATCGAACATGACCTCGGGGTTCTCGCGTGTCGTGGTCGACGTCCCCGTCTCGTACGACACCGACCTCGATCGTGCGATGGAGGTGATCGCTGACGAGGCGTCGCGCATGTCCCTTTCCGACGAGTGGAGTGGATCGTTCCTGGAGCCCCCGTCGATGCTCGGCGTCGATCGTCTGGACGCGTCGTCCGTGAACATCCGCGTCGTCCTCACGACCGTGAGCGACGAACGCTGGCGGGTCAAGCGCGGGTTCCTGAAACTCATCAAGCAGCGCCTCGACCGGGAGGGGATCGAGATCCCGTATCAGTACGTCAACCTCGTTGCACGGGACAACCCGTCATCGGAGGTCGGGACGGAGGACGAGGATCGCGTCCTCGACGGGTGACAGGGTGGCGGAGTGGGCATGGCCGAGCATCTCCCCGTCAGCCTGGAATGGGGTGATCGGGTCGGCTTCGAGGGTGAGTGACTCGTAGTTCTCCCATACGCAGATGCCTGTCGCCGGCCTGTGATCCACGCCGATGGCGGCCCTCGAGAAGATCTCCGCGGCTCGTCGCACACCGAGATCGTTCGCGGCGAGTGTCGCGACTCCCTCGGGCGGTTTCGACGTGAGGCGGAGCGGGAAGCGACCGAAGTAGGTGTACGGATCGTGAACCTGGGTCAGGGCGGCGACCGCATCGAAACGGCGACCCCCCGACTCCATCCGGATGTTCGGTCGCTCCGATCGCCACGTGGAGATCAGTCGCGTCACAGCGGTGCTCGCGTAGTAGAGGCCGCCGAATCGGCTCTTCGCGAACGGGCGCGCCTCGGCGATCTCGACGACATCGGCGTCGAAGCCGAACCCGACCGAGAAGGTCGCATGCCTCGTGAGGTGGCCGACGACAGTCTCGGCGTCGATCCTGACCATCCGGGTCGCCAGGGGTGTGTACGTGATTGCGGCCTCGGCGGCTCCCGTTGGCTTCATGGGCAGCCCGAGGATCCGGGCGAGGACGTTGGTGGTACCCACCGGTATGAGGCCGAGCGCGCTCGCCGTCCCGACGAGCGCGTTCGCGACGTGGTGGGCGACGCCGTCGCCACCCATGGCGAACACGGCATCGACGCCGCGCTCTGCCGCTGCTCGGGCAGCGATCTCCGCCTCGACCGCGCTGACCGGCCACTCGGTGGTGAGGTCGTAGTTACGCGCGAGCGTCGTCCTGATCTGTCGGAATCCGCCCCCGGTGAACTGGGAGGCCGAAGGGTTGGCGATCAGGAGGGCGGTTGGCACGACGTGCATCCCGGAAGCATCCGGTAAGACTACGGATCACGAGAGCGTCAGCGGCTGCCTGCCGCAGGATCAGCCGGCGAGGAGCTTCTCGACCTGGACACGGAGGTCGAGTGGGCGGAACGGCTTCGTCATGAAGCTGTCCGCACCGCCGCGTTCGGCTTTGTCAGCCATCTCGGGCTGGGCGTGGGCAGTGAGAACGAGGACCTTGATCGACGACGTCTCGTGGTCGTCGCGGAGCTGACGGAGGACCTCCCACCCGTCGAGCCCGGGGAGCCCGATGTCGAGCACGACGGCGTCCGGGCGCACCTCGCGAATGGCGGCGAGGCCGCTGACACCGTCGTCGGCAGACGACACGGTGACCCCGAGGACGCGCAAGCAGACCTCGATGAGGCGCCTGACGGACGCCGAGTCCTCGATCACGAGCACATGTTGATCCACGGAAGGGGTATCGGGTGTTACGGCGACCGACTTCAGCAGTTGTTGGGAGTCGTCGAGGGCACATCGAGCGACGAGCACGTACCCTATGGGGGAAGACTCGAGCGTGCCCAGGAGGACAGGTGCTTCAACCCTATCGGCCACAACCGTACTCCGATTTCACGGACGACACCCAGGCGACCCGGTACCGGGAGGCGCTCAGGGCCGTCGAGGCGTCCCTCGGCGCGGCCGCGCCCCTCGTGATCGGTGGCGACCGTGTCACCACGAAGGCGACGATCGAGTCAACCGATCCTTCCCTTCCCGACCGATTGGTCGGGATATCGGCATCCGCAGATGTCCCTCATGCGGATGCCGCGATCACGGCGGCGTGGGACGCATTCGGTTCATGGTCCCGTCGGACGGCCGAGGAGCGTGCCGGCCTCATCCATCGGGTCGGCGACCTGATCGCAGAGCGTACGTTCACGTTCGCCGCCTGGCAGACGTTCGAAGCAGGCAAGAACTGGGCAGAGGCCGAAGCGGACGTCGCGGAGGCGGTCGACTTCTGCCGATATTACGCACACCAGGCGCTCGCGGTGGCCGAGCCCGTTCCCGTCCACCCGTACCCCGGGGAGACGAACGAGTCGTGGCTCCAGCCCCTCGGCGCCGGGGTCGTGATCCCTCCGTGGAACTTCCCGCTCGCGATCCTCGTCGGGATGACGATCGGCCCCGTCGCAGCGGGCAACACCGTCGTGCTCAAGCCGGCGTCGAACACCCCGATGGTGGGGTGGGGCTTCATGGAGGTCCTCGAGGAAGCGGGCCTGCCGCCCGGTGTCGTCAACTTCCTGCCGGGTTCGGGGGGAACGATCGGGGATGCGCTCGTCGACCACCCGATGACGCGGTTCGTGAACTTCACGGGATCCAAGGAAGTCGGACTCCGAATCGCCGAGCGAGCAGCGGTGGTGCGGCCCGGCCAGAAGTGGCTCAAGCGTGCCTACATGGAGATGGGGGGCAAGGACGCCCTGATCGTCGACGACACATGCGACCTCGACGTGGCGGCCGCCGACGTCGTGCGTTCCGCCTTCGGCTTCCAGGGTCAGAAGTGCTCCGCGTGTTCGCGCCTGATCGTGTTCTCGACCTCCACTGGCGTTGACCGCGACGCGGCGCGCGCAGCTCGACCCGGCCGAGCCGAGAGCGGCGAGGAGCATCAGATGCTGAAGAAGATCAAGACCCCGGGAGGCATCATCGCGGTCGTGCTGGTCCTGGTGTTTGCGCCGATCGCGATCTACGCCGGGTGGGAGTTGTTTTCGATGATCGCGGGCGGCCACTGAAGTCTGCCCTGCGAAGAAAGGTAGTACCATGAAAAACACGATCTGGGTCTTCGCGTGCCTCGGCTGCGCCGCGTTCGCGCCGGGCTGCACCTTTACCGAGAGTCAGGCC
>JAWOGV010000242.1:0-6460 GCA_046496605.1 Acidimicrobiia bacterium
ACGACGCATTGCCACTGGACCCAGCGGAATGGCTGGCATCGCTCGGTGCGGCGTCACCCGTCAGCGCCGGCGACGGCGGCCCCGACGACGAGTGACCCCGCGACCGTGACGATCGACCGAAGGAGGGACCCACCGGGGTCCCTCCTCCGCGATGGTGGGTGATTCCGTGAACGCCTTCGAACCCGGACCGAGGTCGGTCCTTCGATCGGTCGAGTCGATGGGTGCGATGCTCGTCCGGACATGGACGCCCACAGGAACCGAGACACGACGCCTTGTCTTCTGCCGCGGCTTCCTCCTCCGACCGGACGGCTACGACGAGATGCTCACCCTTGTCGCGTCGCACGGCGTGGCCGTGTTCGCCCCCGTGTCGCACCGACGCGATCCCGCCGCCCTCGTCGGCATGCGATCACCGCCTGCCGAGGCACACGACGTCGGGAGATTGGTATCGGAACTGGGCCATCCGGCGATTGCAGGGCACTCCAGGGGAGGTCAGGTTGCATGGCTCGTTGCCCGTGATCACCCTGTCGCGGGTCTCGTTGCCATCGATCCGGTGGCCAGGACGAGTCCGCGCGGACCGTCATCGAACCATGGCGGAAAGGTGCAGGTCGCGGCGTGGGATGCGCCGACCATGATCATCGGGGCATCACACGGTGGTCGGTGCGCCCCCAAGGGACGGAACCATGAGGTATTCGTCGCGGCGGCTCCCGATCGGGCTCGCCACATCGTCGCGGCGATGGGTCACGGAGACATGTTGAGTGGAGGAGCCAGGAGACTCGTGAGGGCCATCTGTTCCGGGGTGGAGGACCCATCGGGCGTCCCGAGGGCAGTGGGCGGATTGGTGGTGTGCCATCTCCTCGGAGTACCGACGGACGGCTGTCCTGTGTCCTTGGCGGAGTGAGATCACCAGCCCGACGTACCCGGTGCGCCCTTGAACGGACCCTCGATCTCTGACGTGATCCACCCGCCATAGAAGCCGCCCTCCTGGGCTCGCACCCATTCGCCCCCAACGGTGCAGCTGTCGACCCTGCCGGGGTAGAAGGCGACCATGCCCCGGAGTGCCTCGTACCCTGGCATCGGCTCCGCATACCCCCATGCCGCATTCGGGCTCCTCGTCGTGCCGGCGACGAGGTCCCAATACGATGCGGTGCCCTTGAACTCGCAATGGGTTCGAACCCTCGACCGGATCAGGACCGCTTCGGCCACCGCGTCGGCGGGCACGTAGAAGGTGGGAGGGTGCGACGTCTCGAGGACACGAACCGCTTCCGTGGTCCGGACGATGACGACACCACCGTGCTCGATCACGACCTCCCGGTCGTCGCTGACGACGATCGGCGGACGCGGATAGCTCCAGACGGATTCCATCGGTCGTTCGGCCATACTGGTGCTACGGCGCACCGCTGCCACTCGGATCACCGATCGGTGAGCACATCGGGTACAAGGTTCACGAAGGTTATTTCCTTAGTTAAGATGTAAACAACTTTGTTGAAGGAAGGCACGATGACACTGACCGAGGCTCCGACCCGGACCATGATCACCGTTGACGGAAACGAGGCCGCAGCTTCGGTCGCGTACCGGACGAACGAGGTGATGGCGATCTATCCGATCACGCCCTCATCCCCGATGGGGGAGCTCGCCGACGAATGGTCGAACAGGGAGCGCCCGAACGTTTGGGGCAACGTCCCGACGGTGATCGAGATGCAATCGGAGGCTGGAGCCGCCGGGACGGTCCACGGCGCACTCCTCGGGGGAGCTTTGACCTCGACGTTCACCGCCTCACAAGGCCTTCTGCTGATGATCCCCAACATGTACAAGATCGCAGGGGAGCTCCTCCCCGCCGTGTTCCATGTCGCCGCGCGGACCGTGGCGACGCACGCACTGTCCATCTTCGGGGACCACAGCGACGTCATGGCCACAAGGGCGACCGGTTGGTCGATGCTGGCATCGAACTCCGTCCAGGAGGCGCACGACCTCGCCTTGATCGCCCAAGCCGCGACGCTCGAGTCCAGGGTGCCCTTCGTCCACTTCTTTGACGGGTTCCGGACCTCGCACGAGGTCAACATGATCGATGAACTCTCCGACGACGACATCCGTGCGATGGTCCCGATCGAGTTGGTCCTCGCACATCGCAACCGCCGACTCGATCCCGATCGACCCGAACTCCGCGGCACGGCGCAGAACCCGGACGTGTTCTTCCAGGCGCGCGAGGCATGCAACCCGTTCTACGACGCAGTGCCCGACATCGTCCAAGGGGCGATGGACAGGTTCGCCGATCGCGTCGGTCGCCGCTACCGCCTCTTCGACTACGTCGGGGCACCCGACGCGACCGAGGTCATCGTGATGATGGGCTCGGGAGTCGCAGCGGCGGAGTCGGCGGTCAATGCGATGGTGGAGGCAGGGGAGAAGGTCGGACTCATCAAGGTCAGGCTCTTCCGTCCATTCTCACCGGCGGCGCTTGCCGCGTCCCTTCCCCCGACGGTTCGCACCATCGCCGTGCTCGATCGGACGAAGGAGCCGGGCGCTGTGGGTGAACCGCTCATGCAGGACGTCATGGTCTCACTCGTCGAGGAGACGCAGCTCGGCCGAACGTCCTGGTCGGCCGTACCGAGGATCATCGGGGGGCGCTACGGGCTCTCATCCAAGGAGTTCACACCCGCGATGGCCGCCGGAGTGTTCGCCGAGGCCCGCAAGGAGGAGCCGAAGCGCCGCTTCACGGTCGGAATCGTGGACGACGTCACGCATCTGTCGATCGACTACGACCCGACGTTCGATATCGGAAGCCGCGCGCAGGTCAGGGCGGTGTTCTATGGCCTGGGGGCCGACGGCACCGTGGGAGCGAACAAGAACACCGTCAAGATCGTCGGTGACGACACGAACCTCTTCGCACAGGGATACTTCGTGTACGACTCGCGCAAGTCGGGCTCGATGACGACATCGCATCTGCGATTCGATCCCAACCCCATCGAAGCGACCTACCTGATTTCGGACGCCAACTTCGTTGCTTGCCACCACTTCGACTTCCTCGGACACATCGACGTCCTCGCCAAGGCGGAGCGCGGGGCAACCTTCCTCCTCAACAGCGCATACGGGCCGAGCGAGGTATGGGACCACCTGCCACGGGAGGTCCAACAACAGATCATCGACAAGGAGCTCGAACTCCACGTCGTCGATGCGACATCCGTCGCGCGGGAGGCCGGACTCGGCCAGCGGATCAACACCGTGCTCCAGACCTGCTTCTTCGCCCTCACCGACGTCCTCCCCATCGACGAGGCGATCGGCTTCATCAAGGGGGCGATCACGAAGTCGTACGCGAAGTTCGGTGACGTGGTGGTCGAGCGCAACAACGCGGCCGTCGACGGCGCAGTCGCGGGACTCCACCGGGTGTCCATACCTGCGACGGCGGACTCCCAGGTCACCGTGCGGCGGACCGTCCCCGCGGATGCTCCGGACTTCGTCACCAGGGTCACGGCGATGATGCTCGAGGACAAGGGGGACCTCCTCCCGGTCTCGGCGATGCCCGTCGACGGGGCATTCCCCACGGGAACGACGCAATACGAGAAGCGAAGCATCGCCGTCGAGATCCCGATCTTCGATCCCGAGATCTGCATCGAATGCGCGAAGTGCGCGTTGGTGTGCCCGCATGCCGCCATCCGCCTGAAGGTGTTCGAGGCCGCAGACGTCGTCGATGCCCCCGAGTCCTTCAAGGTGCGCCAGTACCGGAGCCGGGACCTGCCAGATGCGTTGATGACGATCCAGGTGGCGCCCGACGACTGCACAGGGTGCTCGGTGTGCGTCGACGTGTGCCCTGCGAAGTCCAAGAGCGAGGTCAAGCACAAGGCGATCAACATGATGCCCAAGCACGACCATCTGGAGGCAGAGCGCGAGAACTGGGACTTCTTCCTCTCGATCCCGGAGATCGACCGATCCCTGACGCGACCCGACACGGTAAAGGGCGTCCAGATGCTCGAACCGCTCTTCGAGTTCTCGGGAGCGTGCTCGGGGTGCGGCGAGACCCCCTATGTCAAGCTGGTGTCCCAGCTCGTCGGCGACCGCCTCCTCGTCGCGAACGCGACGGGATGTTCCTCCATCTACGGGGGGAACCTCCCAACCACGCCATGGAGGACGAACGCGGAGGGTCGGGGGCCCGCGTGGGCCAACTCGCTGTTCGAGGACAACGCGGAGTTCGGACTCGGGATGCGGCTCGCCCTCGACGCAGAGATCGCAGAGGCGAGGGATCTCGTCGATCAGCTCTCCCAAGATCTGGGTGAGGAGCTGGTACGAGCCCTCCTCGATGCCGACCAGACGACGGAAGCGGGCATTGCCGATCAGCGTCGCCGGGTCGCACTCCTCGATGACGTCCTCGAGACGCTCGACAGCGAGGCCGCTGTACGGCTCAAGGCCGTCTCGGGTTCCCTCGTCAAGAAGAGCGTGTGGATCATGGGTGGCGACGGATGGGCGTACGACATCGGTTTCGGCGGAGTCGACCATGCCCTGGCATCGGGACTCGACGTCAACATCCTCGTCATGGACACAGAGGTGTACTCGAACACCGGGGGCCAGGCGTCGAAGGCGACACCGCGCGGTGCCGTCGCCAAGTTCACGGCCGGTGGCAAGGCGACGGGGAAGAAGGACCTCGGCCTGATCGCCATGTCCTACGGCAATGTCTACGTCGCGCAGGTGGCGATCGGCGCCAACAACACCCAGGCCGTGAAGGCCATCGCGGAAGCCGAGGCATACGAAGGCCCGTCGATCGTGATCGCGTACTCGACCTGCATTGCGCACGGGATCGACATGACGACGTCGATGAGCCATCAGAAGGACCTCGTCGACACCGGGTACTGGCCGCTGTACCGGTACGACCCTCGTGTCGCCCAGGAGGGCCAGCGTCCCTTCCGACTCGACAGCAGGCCGCCTTCGAGGCCGTTCGCAGAGATCGCGCTCAAGGAGGCACGATATGCCGTGCTCTCGAAGGTGAATCCCAACGGTCATGCCGAGCTCATGCGGCAGGCCCAGCAGGACATCGACAATCGGTGGAGCCTGTACGAGAGCCTCGCGGACCTCGACCGGATCCAACCGGATCAGGAGGTGGGAGAATGACGGCGGATCTCTCGACGACATACCTGGGTTTCAAGCTGAGGAACCCCCTCGTGGCGTCTTCGTCGCCGATGACGGCGAACGTGGAGTCCCTTCTGGCGCTCCAGGAGGCAGGGGTGGCGGCGGTCGTGCTGCCCTCGCTGTGGGAGGAGCAGATCGAGCACGAGGCCCTCGAGATGCAACGGCTGTACACGCTGACCTCGAACCACTTCGCCGAGTCCCTCTCCGGGTACTTCCCGGAGTTCGACGACTACGGGACGAGGACCGAAGCGTATCTGGAGCACCTCATCGCCGCGAAGGCCGCGCTCGAGGTCCCCGTGATCGCCTCGCTGAACGGAACGACACGGGGCGGCTGGGTGCGGTATGCGGGCAGGATCGAAGACTCGGGCGCCGATGCCATCGAACTGAACATCTACCTGATCACGACCGATCCGAATGCCACCGGCGAGGACGTCGAGAAGCGTTACCTCGACCTCGTCGAGGCCGTGCGGGCAAACGTCTCGATTCCGCTCGCCGTCAAGATCGGTCCGTACTTCTCGTCGACGCCGAACATGGCGCGCAAGCTCCAGGAGGCGGGTGCGGATGCCCTCGTCCTCTTCAATCGGTTCTTCCAGCCGGACATCGACCTCGAAACGCTCGAGGTGGTCCCACGAGTGAACCTCTCGCCCCGAACGGCGCTGCTGCTCCCGTTGCGATGGATCGGGATTCTCCGAGGAACCGTCCCGATGGACATGGCCATCACGTCAGGCGTCCACACCGCGGAGGATGCGCTCAAGGCCATCCTCGTCGGCGCCGACGCGGTGATGATGGCCTCAGCCCTCCTGCGAAACGGTCCGGGGCACGTCGGATCGATGCTCGCCGAGATGCAGGAGTGGCTCGACGAACACGAGTATGAGTCCGTCGAGCAGATGAAGGGGTCGATGAGTATCGGGTCGTCCCCGAACCCGGATGCGTTCGTCAGGGCGAACTACATGAAGATGCTCACGACGTACACGACGAGCCCCAACTGACGCACTCAATCGGACGGGTACGCCTCCGAAGGCTGCCACCGCCCGATGCGGTTCCCAGCCAGGGTCGGTGACCAGACCGAAGTCGCCGCATGCGCCGTGCACCTCGCGATCGTCGACACCTCCGTGCGACGGGACGCTGGCCGCAACGACTCGGGAGTGGGACGGGTGGTGATGGCGGGCGCTACCTTCCGTTCATGGTCCGGTTCTCCCTGTTCGGGATCCCTGTCGGGGTCCATGCGACTTTCCTCTTCGTCGCGCTGCTCGGCGCAACGGCATACCGTGGCTGGGACATCGCCTGGTGGACCGTCGCCGCCTTCGTGTCGATCCTCCTCCATGAACTCAGCCATGCCCTCAGCGCA
>JAWOGV010000272.1:0-2589 GCA_046496605.1 Acidimicrobiia bacterium
CCTCGGCGAGGTCACCGGGATCAATGCGCAGGCACACCCTGACATCATCTGGACGATGATCGACAACGTGCTGACGGACGCGAGCTTCGCTCCGTTGGCCCTGCCGAACGTCCGCGAGCTCGTCTATCAGACGGACGAGGCGGCGTTCGCTGCCGGATACCTCGCCGCTGGCACGTCGACCACCGGGGTCCTGTGCACGTACGGTGGTGCGAACTTCCCGACCGTGTCCATCTTCATGGATGGATTCACGAGGGGCGCCCAGCACTACAACGAGGTCAAGGGTGCTGATGTCCAGGTCCTCGGCTGGGATCCCGAGGCCGGTGACGGTCTCTTCACGGGAAGCTTCACCGACATGAACCTCGCACGGAGCACAGCGGAGAGCCTGTTCCAGGAGAACTGTGACGTCATCATCCCGGTCGGTGGAGCGATCAACCTCCCCGCCGGTGACGTCATCAACGACCTGGGCCTCGATGCCGCGCTCGTGGGTGTGGACGCTGACGCCTACTTCGCGATGCCCGAGCAGTACCAGTCCCTCTGGCTGACGACGGTCGAGAAGGCCATTGCACCGTTCGTGGCATTGGCCGTGAGCGATCAGGCGGCGGGAACGTGGGATGCTGGCTCGTTCGTCGGCAACCTTGCCAACGACGGCGTCGGATTGTCCCCCCTGCACGACTGGGAGTCGAAGGTCTCGGACGAGCTCAAGGCTGAGGTCGAGCAGCTCCTCCTGGACATCAAGGACGGCACGATCCAGGCGGCATTCACGCCTGTCGGCTACTGAGCCATCACCGATCAGTCGATCGCAAGAAGGGGTCCCTCCTCAGGGAGGGGCCCCTTCCCGCGTCCGGACCGCATGTGTTCCCATCGTGATCTAAGGTACGCCCTGCATCGCTGAACGGAGGCTCGGGCGTGTCACTGGAACTGCGGGGCATCACCAAGCGGTTCCCCGGTGTGCTCGCAAACGACGACGTCAACCTGACGGTCTCCCAGGGTGAGACGGTCGCGCTCCTCGGCGAGAACGGGGCAGGCAAGACCACGTTGATGAACATCCTCTACGGCCTGTACACCCCGACCTCGGGGGAGGTCCTGATGGATGGATCCCCCCTCGTCCTCAATTCGCCGGGCGACGCCATCGCAGCAGGCATCGGCATGGTGCACCAGCACTTCATGCTCGTGCCCGTGTTCTCCGTTGCGGAGAACGTGATCCTCGGTGACGAGCCGACGAAGCGGATCGGCTGGCTCGACAAGCGACGAGCACGCGCCACGGTCAGGGACATCTCGGGCCGGTACGGCCTCGACGTCGATCCCGATGCCATCATCGAGGACCTCGCCGTCGGAATCCAGCAACGCGTCGAAATCATCAAGGTGCTCGAACGGGAGGCCCGGTTCGTCGTGTTCGACGAACCGACCTCCGTCCTCACGCCTGCGGAGGTCGAGCGCTTCTTCGAGATCGTCGAGGGCCTGAAGGCCGATGGCAAGGGCATCATCTTCATCAGCCACAAGCTCGGCGAGGCGCTCGAGATCGCGGACCGGATCGTGATCATGCGACGAGGCAGAACGGTCGCCGAAGTGCTGCCGAGCGAGATCGATGAGGAGGGCCTCGCCGAGCTGATGGTCGGGCGGCCCGTCGATCTCGTGGTGCACAAGGCCGAGGCGAACCCCGGCGACGTCGTACTGTCCGTCGAAGCACTCACCGTGCTCGATGATCGGAACCACCGCGCCGTCGATGGTGTGTCGTTCACGGTGCGGAGCGGCGAGATCGTCGGAATCGCCGGGGTCCAGGGAAACGGTCAGACCGAACTCGTCGAGACCCTGACCGGTCTCAGGCCATCTCTTGGCGGGGTCGTGATGCTCAACGGCGAGGACATCACGACGAAGTCGCCTCGCGCGATCCACAAGCGAAGGGTCGCCCACGTTCCGGAGGATCGCCAGCAGAGTGGTCTGGTTCTGCCGTTCACGGTGACGGAGAACATCATCCTCGACTCCTACCACGAAGCACCGATCTCACGCGGGGTGCTCCTGGATTGGGACGCTGCTCGCGAGCGGGCGGAGCGTCTCGTCGACGAGTACGACGTGCGCACGCCCGGTGTCGACGTCCTGGTCTCGACGCTCTCGGGCGGCAACCAGCAGAAGGTCATCGTCGCAAGGGAGTTCGATCGCGACGTCGCTCTCGTGGTTGCTTCCCAGCCGACCCGGGGGATCGACGTCGGCTCGATCGAGTACATCCACTCGAGGATCGTCGAGGAGCGGGACGACGGTGCAGCGGTCCTCATCGTCTCCTCGGAGCTCGATGAGGTCACCGCGCTCGCCGATCGGATCCTGGTCATGTACCAGGGAAGAATCGCAGGCGAGTTCGATGCGGATGCTTCGACGACGGACATCGGACTCGCAATGCTCGGCAGCCATGGCGAGGAGGCGACGTCGTGACAGACGAGGCACCGCAGGAGCAGGGAACCGACGAGCAGGATGCACCGACGCTGTTCGAGAGGGTCACCGGTGTCGGAAGCTCCATCTGGCAGGCGATCCTGATCCCCGCGCTCGCCGTGTTGACAGCCCTGATCATCGGGGCGTTCATCATCGCGGTGACCGACA
>JAWOGV010000367.1:0-2828 GCA_046496605.1 Acidimicrobiia bacterium
GGGGTCCAGCGGATGTACCGCGACCATCCCGACGTCCGCATCGTCGCGGCGGCACACGACCGGGAGCTGAACGACGCCTTCTACATCGTCCCGGCCCTCCGCGACATGGCCGATCGATTGTTCTGTACGTTCTGATGCCAGACGACGACTTCGAGGAGAACGTCATGGCGATGGTGCGGGACATCCCATTCGGTTCCGTGAGCACCTACGGCGAGATCGCCGCAGAAGCGGGGCATCCGGGGGCCGCCAGAGCGGTCGGCAACCTCCTGCGATCCACACCGGGCCTTCCGTGGTGGCGCGTCGTTGCTGCGTCGGGGCGACTGGTTCCCGGAGCCGAGGCCGAACACGCGGAGCACCTGCGGGCCGAGGGCATCCCCGTCGAGCGCGGTCGGGTACGAATGAGGTCGCTGCGATGACGTGGTCGATGATCGAACTCATCGGTAGGAAGCGCGATGGGGCTGCCCTCGAACCGGACGCCATCCGGTGGATCATCGATCAGTACACGGCGGACCGGATCCCCGACTACCAGATGTCCTCGCTCCTCATGGCCATCCTCACCCAGGGCATGGAGGACACCGAGCTCGCCACCTGGACCGACGCCATGCTCCGATCCGGGGATCGCCTCGACCTGTCCTCCGTCACGAAGCCGAAGATCGACAAGCATTCGACGGGAGGCGTCGGCGACAAGATCTCGATACCGCTCGTACCCATCGTCGCGGCATGCGGCATCGCCGTCCCCATGGTGTCGGGTCGCGGCCTCGGCCACACCGGAGGGACGCTCGACAAGCTGGAGTCGATCCCGGGATTCTCGACCACCGTCGATCCCAAGGACTTCGCCGCACAACTCGAGGAGGTCGGCGTCGTCATGACCGGGCAGTCCGAGTGGCTCGTCCCAGCGGATCAGCGGATCTACGCCCTCAGGGACGCCACGGGCACGGTTCCGTGCAAGAACCTCATCTCGTCGTCGATCATGTCCAAGAAGCTCGCAGAGGACCTCGACGGACTCGTGCTCGACGTCAAGGTCGGAAGCGGTGCGTTCATGAAGAAGAAGGAACACGCCACGGTCCTGGCGCGCACGATGATCGGAATCGGCCGATCGTACGAGACACCCGTGACCGCACTCCTCACCGACATGTCCCAACCGCTCGGCAGGGCCGTCGGGAACGCGAATGAGATCCGCGAATCGATCGAGATCCTGCGAGGCGAAGGTCCCGAGGACAGCACCGCCCTCACGGAGATCCTCGCGATCGAGATGCTGATGCTCGCGGGTGAGGATGATCGACAGGTTGCCCGTTCCAGGGTCCAAAACGCGGTATCGACCGGTGCAGCCATGGAGGTGCTCGTCGAGCTCGTCCGCCGCCAGGGTGGGGACCCGAGGGCCATCGAGGATCCATCGCGCCTGCCGCAACCGCCGAGTGAGCACGTCATCACCGCAGAACGCGATGGATTCGTCGTGCGCTGCGACGCCCTCTCGATCGGCAAGGCATCCGTGAGGCTCGGCGGCGGACGAGCCTCGAAGGAGGATGCCATCGACCCGGCCGTCGGATTCGAGATCGAGGCCAAGACGGGTATGCTCGTCGCAAAGGGGGACATCCTTGCTCGCGTCGGTTACCGGGAGTCCAGCCGACTCGAAAGCGCCCTCAGTGTCCTACAGGATGCGTGGGTCATCGCCGATGAACCAGTGGAACAGCCCGACCTCGTCCTGGATGTGATCACATGAGCTACCACACCATCATGGCCGCCGCCGCGGTCATCGCGGCTCGCAGCGAACGGGATCGCCACGACGCGGCGGTGGTCCTCGGCTCCGGGCTGAGCGCCTACGCCCGTTCCCTGCCGGAGGCCGTCGAACTTCCCTACCAGGGCATTCCGGGGTTCCCGACACCCCAGGTCGCGGGTCATGCCGGATCCCTCTTCTCGGTGCGGATCGAGGGGCGGGCGGTGCTCGTGTTCGCAGGCAGGGTCCACAGCTATGAGGGCTGGGACATGGATGACATCGTCTTCGGCGTCAGGACGGCCGTGGCGACCGGTGCGAGGAGGGTCCTCCTGACGAATGCGGCAGGAGCGGTCAACGAGTCCTTCTCGCCGGGCGACCTCGTCGTGATCTCGGACCATCTCAACCTGTCCGGTCGCAATCCCCTCACGGGACCGAACGATGACAGGCTGGGACCCCGGTTCCCCGACATGACCGAGGTGTACACGCGGTCGCTGCGCTCACGGCTCAAGGAGATCCTCACCGATCGCGGCCTCCCCGCTCACGAGGGGGTGTATGCGGCGTTCCCCGGTCCCACCTATGAGACCCCCGCCGAGGTGCAGATGGCGAAACGGCTCGGCGCCGATCTCGTCGGAATGTCGACCGTACCCGAGGCCATCGCTGTTCGCCACATGGGAGCCGAGGTCGCAGGCATCTCCCTCGTCACCAACCTCGCTGCAGGCATCTCCAGGACGCCACTGTCGCACGCAGAGGTCACCGAGACCGCCATGCGCTCACAGACCGTCTTCGCCGGCGTCGTCGATGCCTTCCTTCCGACGCTCATTTCTGACTGAACCTGGCGCTTTTTGAGCAGTCGCTCAAGGTCCGTAGACTGGCGCGACCGTCCGACGAAGGAGCGCAGCGCCATGAACATCGCGGTCTGTGTGAAACAGATCCCCGACCCTGCGACGCCGTACGAGCTCGACGGCGAGAACCACTGGGTCATCAGACCTGAGGACCAGGTCCTCGATGACACGGACCGGTACGGCATCGAGGTGGCCCTCCAACTCGCCGAGGCACACGAGGGCACGGTCACGCTCGTGTCGATGTCACCCTCCGGGTCACTCCAGGGCATCCG
>JAWOGV010000340.1:0-4302 GCA_046496605.1 Acidimicrobiia bacterium
CATCGGTGGCACTGAAGAGCTCGTCACGCATCGGGTCGTACACAACGGCCACCGCGGCACGTTCACCGTCGTAGAGCGCGATGGACACCGAGACATGGGGTATGCCATGCACGAAGTTGACGGTCCCATCGAGCGGATCCACGATCCAGTGCCTGCCCCCCGTCAACTCCCCACCTGCCTCTTCGGCGAGGATCTCGTCGTCTGGCCTGTGCGTGCGGATCAGGTCGGTGATCGCTTCCTCGGAAGCACGGTCCACGGCCGTGACGGGATCGAACTTCCCCTTGTAGTCGGGATTGGGCGGTGTCCCGAAGAAGCGACGGATGATCTCTCCGCCTGCCCTGGCTGCTTCGATGGCGAGGTGGAGGTCATCCATGGAGTCGATGCTATCGCCTTGGTGCACCGACACGGCGGGAAGGTGGGTGCGGTCCTATCCTCCCGACCCATGGTGCCCATAGCGCTCGTCGCCGCGAGTTCCGTGCTGATGTGGGCCGCGTTTCCACCGATCGGCTTCGGACCCCTGGCCTTCGTCGCGCCGGTTCCACTGTTTCTCGCCCTCCGATCCGTAGAGAAGCCGTTCCACGCCCTGGCCCTCGGCTTCGGATGGGGGGCCGCGTTCTTCGGACTCCTGCTCAACTGGTTGATGGTTCTCGGGTTCGTTGCATGGTTCCCCCTTGCGATCCTGATGGGGGCCTACTCGGCGTCATATGCGTTCGTCGTGTGGGTGTTCCGGCTGTGGCCCGCGTGGCGATGGTGGATGATCGCAACCGGGAGCTGGGTCGCCCTCGAGTTCGTCCGTGGCCGTTTCCCGTTCGGGGGCTTTCCGTGGGGGGATGTCGGATATCCCGCTGCTGGCATCCCCGGCGCGATCGGGTCGGTGCAGTGGATCGGGCCGTCCGGCTGGACGGCGATGGTCATCGCCTTCGCTGCGGGGTTGGCGCTCTTCATCGAGAACCATCGCGATTGGAGGATGGTGGTGGACGCCGGGAGCGTCATCGTGCTCCTCATCGTGGGCGGGGCACTGTTCGCACCGGCGCCCGGGGGTCAGGTCTGGCGCACCGCCATCGTCCAGGGTGGATCGCCGTGTCCCCAGGTTCGATGTCAGAACGAGAATCAGCGCATCTACGAGCGGCACATGCAGCTGACGCGACAGATCCCCGCGGGTACGGTCGAGTTCGTCGTGTGGCCGGAGAACTCGACAGGGACCCCGTACGAGCCGGAGGGCAACGAGCAGGTACGCGGTGAGATCATCGAACAGGCGAGGCGTCTCGATGCGCACATGCTGATCTCTGGGACGCGACTCGCGGGTGACGGTGAGTTCTACAACGTCAACATCATGTACTCGCCGGATGGGGTGAAGGTCGGTGAATACCTCAAGCAGCACCCCGTTCCCTTCGGTGAGTTCGTGCCGCTCCGGGGCCTGTTCGACTTCGTCCCACAGCTCGACCGCGTGCCGAGGGACATGATCAGGGGTACGGACGCCGTGGTGTTCCCGACGGAGCAGGGCTCGGTCGGCTCGGTGATCTCCTTCGAGGGATCGTTCGCCCGCTCGATGCGATCCAGCGCCCTCGCCGGGGCAGAGGTCATGGTCGTGACGACGAACACGTCGTCGTTCGGGATATCACCGGCCACCGATCAGGCGATCGCGATGGTCAGGGTGAACGCCGCAGCGATCGGGCTCGACACTGCGTACGCGTCGATCACCGGCAAGTCGACGTTCATCGGTGCGGGCGGTGGTGTCGGCCTCGTGACCGATCAGCTCGACGAACTCGTCCTGTATGGGGCACTGCGGTTCTCGCCGCAGGAAACGACACTGTGGGTCCGGTTCGGAGATTGGCTCGCCTTCGGATCGGTCCTGCTCACCGGCGTGGCCCTGGGGTTACCCGGGAGCCGGTCACGATCGGGGTCCTCGACCGCCGAATCTGCGTCGACAGGACGTTTTGCGCCTTCGGGATGATGTGCATACAATGAAGAACCGAGATTTCGCGGTTGCGCTATCGCGCGTCACATCGCCATAGTTGCTGCTGCTTCGACACGCACCCGAGAAAGGCACCCAAGATCCATGTCCGACATTCTCAAGGCATCACGTCCGAAGGGTCGATCCCGACGGCCGAAGACCTACGACGAGGAGCGCACCTGCGCCCATGTCGAGTGCTCCACACACCTGTCGCGCTACAACAGGGCCGAGTTCTGTCACACCCATCGCCCGGTTCGGTACCCACGTCTGCGAGGCGTCCTCAGCGAGGAGTGACGCTTCCGCACTCCGATTCCCTCATGAAAAGGCCCCGGTACCTACCGGGGCCTCTTCCGTTTCGAACAGCGACCGGGGCCACTCCTGCCGACGAGCGCACAGGCGCGGTGTGCCCGCTCAGCCCTTCTCGTGTGCGGCGATCGCATCCGCGAGCATGTCGATGCCTCGGTCGAGATCGTCCTCACCCACGTTCAATGGCGGGATGAAGCGGATGACGTTGCCGTCGGGTCCGCAGTTGAGGATCAGCAGACCGGACTGGTGGGCGTGGTGGGCGATCTCCCGGAACGCACCAGCGTCGGGTTTGCCGTCCCGTGTCACCAGCTCGATCCCGATCATCAGGCCCAGGCCACGCACATCACCGATCGCGGGATGCTGCTCCCGTAGGGCGTGCCATCGCTCGAAGGCATGAGCCGATAGTGCGGGCACGCCGGGTACCACGGACCGCAGCTCCGCCACGGTCGCGGCGGAGGCGGCGCACGACAGCGGGTTGCCACCGAACGTCGTTCCATGGGATCCGGGCGGCCACCGATCGAGGAGGTCTGCCGACGCCGCCACCGCCGACAGGGGAAGGCCGTTGGCGATGGCCTTGCCCATGACGAGGACGTCGGGACGCACGTCGTACACCTGGCTCGTGAACCAGTCACCTGTGCGTCCGAATCCGGTCTGGACCTCGTCCGCGATCAACAGGATCCCATGCTCGTCGGCGATGGTGCGGATGGCCGCGTAGAACTCACGGCTCGCGGGGTAGTAGCCGCCTTCGCCCTGCATCGGCTCGATGAGGAACGCCGCGATCTCACCCGGCGTGACCTCGTACTTGAACTTCATCTCGAGTTCCCGCAGGGCGTAGGCGTTCGCGTCCTCCTGGGACATTCCCCACCCGAACGGATGAGGGAACGGGACCACGAACGTCGAGGGAAGGAGCGGGTGATAGCCCTGGCGGTATTTCGCCTTCGAGGTCGTGTAGCTGACGGACCCCATGGTCCTGCCGTGGAATCCGCCACGGAAGGTGATGATGCCTTGTCGACCGGACACCTTGCGGGCGAGCTTGACGGATGCCTCGACCGCCTCCGCGCCGGAGTTCATGAAGAACACCTTCTCGATGCCGTCCGGGGCGACGTCGATGATGGCCTCTGCGGCGTCGACGATCGACTCGTACATGAACGAACCGCCTGCGTGCCAGACGCTGTCCATCTGGGCCTGCACGGCTGCGACCACGGCATCGGGGCGGTGGCCAAGGTTCGAGGTGGCGATACCGCACGCGAAGTCGAGGTATTGCTTGCCATCGGGTGCGGTCACCCAACTTCCCTTGCCCGTGGCGATCTCGACCTCGTTGTCGAAGGCGATCACCGGGGCGATGATGTCATGGAATCTTCTCTGGAGTTCGGTCATGGTCTCTCCGATCGGTTCGGGTCCGGGGTGGTCGTGGCGCGAGGTCTTGGCGTCACGGAGCTGCGAAGAGATGTTTTCGCTGGCGTCGAGGAGTCCGAACCATGACCTAATGGTACCCGTCGGGGACGATCAGGTGCAGGAGCCGTTCACTCCCCCCTGAACTCGGGCGCACGTTTCTCGAGGAACGCCATCGCGGCCTCCATGAAGTCGTTCGATCCGAGGAAGGAACTGTTCCACAACGCCACGTAGTCGAGACCTTCGGCGACGGTCCTTCCCTCCCCTGCGCGCAGGACGGCCTTCGCCCCCTGGACGGCGAGCGGCGAATTCGCCGCGATCTCGTGGGCGAGCGCCACCGCCGCATCGACGACCGCCGTGTGATCGTCGAGGACGCGGCTGACGAGGCCGATCTCGTGGGCCTCATCGGCTCCGAAGTCCCGTCCCGTGTAGACGAGCTCGGCGAGCCTTCCGGGGTCGATGATGCGCGGCAGTCGCTGGAGGGTCCCGACGTCCGCCACCATGGCGATCCTCGTCTCACGAACCGAGAACACGGCGTCGCGGGACGTGTACCGAATGTCGCACGCCGTGATGAGATCGACCCCGGCACCGATGCAGTTGCTGTGGACCGCTGCGATGACCGGCTTGGTACACGCCGCAAGGGCCGTGAA
>JAWOGV010000362.1:0-2528 GCA_046496605.1 Acidimicrobiia bacterium
GATTTATCGGCCATCGTCCCAGACGTTCTTCATCATCAACGAGTTGGGTAAGGATGAGGGCGGTTTGGGTGCTGCGGAGTTCTCGTATGTGTTCGGGGATCCTGGTGACAAGCCGTTCGTGGGTGATTTCGATGGTGATGGGGTTGAGACGGTGGGGTTGCATCGTGAGTCGACCGGGTTGGTGTATTTCCGGAACTCTCATTCGCAGGGGAATGCGGATGCGCAGTTCATTTTCGGGGATCCCGATGACCGGTTGATTGCGGGGGACTGGAATGCGGATGGCAGGTATTCGCCTGCCCTGTTCCGTCCGAGCAATACGACGATGTTCTTCCGGTACACCAACACCCAGGGCAACGCGGACAACTCGTTCGTGCCGGTCCCTGCAGGAGCCACCTGGCTCCCCATCGCCGGACGCATCAACTAGGGAGAACGAGAGACACCATTTCGAGGGTGCGGTGGCGCCACCAGATCTCCACCGCACCCTTGTCGTCGAGGGCACAGGCAATCGAGGGCACTAGAGGGTCAGTGAGGGCGCAATGGCTCTGATCGATGCGAAGCAGGTTGAACAAGGATCCACGGTCCGGGCGGACGTGTGCATCGTGGGAGGCGGTCCTGCAGGGATCGCCCTCGCGCTCTCGCTGGTCGGCAGCCGGTTGTCCGTCGTGCTCCTCGAGAGTGGAGGCACGACCCAGGATCCGGATTCCAAGGATCTCAATGTCGGCGTCAACGCGGGACTGCCCTATTACGACCTCGACGAGACCCGGCACCGGGGTCTTGGCGGTGGGTCCCAGCGTTGGGCGGGATGGTGCCGACCCCTCGACCGAAGCGACTTCGAGCCTCGGGATTCGCTGGCGGCGACTGGCTGGCCGATCACGTACGACGATCTCCTGCCGTTCTACGACGAGGCCGCGATCCTGTGCGAGATCGAGCCGATCAGCGAGGATCGCCCGACGAGTCACCTTCCTGCCATCTACCGAGAGCCGTTCGTGGGAGGCGATGTCCACGTCGCGACATGGCAGGGCAGCCCTCCGACGAAGTTCGGGACGGTGTACCGAGACGACCTCGAGCGAGCCACCAATGTCACCGTGTACACCCACGCCACGGCCATCGAGGTGCTGACGAACGATCTGGGGACCGCCACGAGCGGTGTGCGCGTCGTTTCCCCTTCCGGGAGCGAGTTCTCGGTCGCGGCGCCAACGGTCGCGCTCTGTGCTGGTGCCATCGAGACGGCCCGGCTCCTCCTCGCGTCGCGTTCCGTTCACACGAACGGAATCGGAAACGAGTACGACCTCGTGGGACGCAACTTCATGGAGCATCCACACGTCGTGACTGCACGGCTGTCGCTCATCCCGTCGGAGGTGTCGGGTCGGCCGTTCGTCGACGGGATCGACCTCGGTGTACGCGGAGTACGGGATCGGTTGGCCATCCAACGTCCGAGTGGCTCGTCCAAGGCGGCCTATGTCATCACTCCTGAACGCCGGTCGAAGGAAGGATCCCTCAACTTCTCGACGCATCTCCAGACCGTGAGCAAGATCAATCGCGGCGATTCGAAGACGTATCAGGCGTTCAAGCTGGTTGTCAACAACCTCAGGTCACCTTCGCAGCTTGCGTCCCAGGTTCGTTCCCGCTCGCTGCCCGAGGGGACGACCCGCCAGATCGGATACCTGGTGCGCGGGCTGCCGGAACTTGCCCAGGTCGTCTGGGAAGAGGCGTTGAAGCGGCCGAATGAGCTCGCCCTCTACACCCAATGCGAGCAGGAACCGAATCCGGAAAGCCGTGTCATGCTCGAGGGCAGGGACGTCGATGCCTCTGGCCTTCCTCGGGTTGAGTTGCGCTGGAAGTTGAGCAGGCTCGACAAGGAGTCCGTGATGGTTTCCCACGAGATCCTTCAAGAGCACTTCCTCGAGACGGGCTTGGGTGTCCTCATCCCGGAGCCCGCGTTCCGGGACGACAGCGACGATTGGGGACCGAACCTGCGAGGCGGCCACCATCACATGGGCACCGCGCGCATGGCGACGGATCCCCGACACGGTGTGGTCGATGCCGACTGTCGTGTCCACTCCGTCCACGGCCTGTTCGTTGGCGACTCAGCGGTGTTCCCGGTGTCGGGCTACGCGAACCCGCTCCTCACGACCGTCGCGATAGCCCGGCGACTCGGTGCTCACCTCCGGGCAAGCCTGGCGAACTGACCCTGACGAGTCGCGCCGGACTTCTCAGGTCGTTGGTGTCGTCGTCGCACTCTCGAGTTGCCCGGGCTGCCCGGGCGCGTTCCGGACTGAGGCTGCCCAACGAGCACCAGCGATCCCCGAGTACACGAGCGGCATGGCAAGACCGACACCGAACACGGTCCACAGCCAGAACGACACCTGCGGTCCCTCCAGTGTCGGGTCGAAGATGGCGTTCGTCAGGATCATGATTGCCGAGATGATGAGCCATGCCGTTAGGCCCGCCTCGACAGTTCTGCCCCGCTGGAGCAGGCGCCTCCTGAGAAGCATCAGCTGGAAGGTCCAACCGATCCACAGGACCCC
>JAWOGV010000374.1:0-4378 GCA_046496605.1 Acidimicrobiia bacterium
CCCCGTGCCCGAAGGGAGGGGGAGTCGGAGATGGCGAGCAGCAGCAGCCGGTCACCCACGACGACCATGTCGATTTCGCTATCGGCGAGCGCGTCGGGTATGTCGAGGGTCTCCGTCGCGGCCTCTGGCGACGTACCCGTCGTCGACACCGACGCCTCGGGCACGTCGACGGTCGTCGAACAGGCTGCGACGATCAACGCGATCGCGAGCAACGGCGAGATCCTCATCGGAGGGAAACTATCGACGGCTCCCGGGTACCGGACCGACGGGATCCGTGGATTCCCCGTCCGCCGGGCGAGGCGTGGGGGATAATTGTGGTGAGAATGCATCTCCCGAGGAGGTAGCGATGGATGCCAAGTGGGCCGAGCTGTCCGACGACATCGGCCCGGAGAAGATCATCTACATGCGAGATGCGACTGCGGGACTCGAAGCGATCCTCGTGGTCGACAACACGGCGGCCGGGCCCGCGATCGGTGGGATACGGATGGCCGCGGACATCTCGGTCGAGGAGGTGTTCCGACTCGCCAGGGCGATGACGTTCAAGAACGCTGCCGCGGGCCTGCGCCACGGAGGCGCCAAGAGCGGGGTCATCGCCGATCCCGGTATGCCCGATGACCGCAAGGAACGGCTCGTCCGTGCCCTGGCGAATGCGATGCGCGACATAACGGACTACATCCCCGGCCCCGACATGGGTCTGACCGAGGCCAACATGGCCCAGATCCACGATGAGATCGGACGGGTCGTGGGACTGCCGCCGTCCATGGGCGGCATCCCCCTCGACACGCTCGGCGCAACCGGGTTCGGCGTCGCGATCGCCACCGAGGTCGCGCAGGAGATGGGCGCCGTGACGCTGGACGGTGCCAGGGTCGTCGTCCAGGGATTCGGCGCGGTGGGGATCCACGCCGCCAGGTTCCTCGCGGAACGTGGAGCGGTGATCGTCGGCGTCTCAGACAGTAGGGGAGCCATCGTCGATCCCGACGGGTTCGACCTCGAGAAGCTGACGGCCTTCAAAGTGGAGGGGAACCATGTCGGGGGGTTCCCGGACGGCCAGACCGTGGGCGCCGCCGACCTCGTCGGCCTCGACTGTGAGATCTGGGTACCCGCTGCGCGGCCGGACGTGTTCACGGCCGACAACGCAACCGACGTGAAGGCCCGGGTCATCGCCCAGGGCGCGAACATCCCTGCGACCGCCGAGGCGGAGGCGATCTTCCACGAGCGCGGAGTCCTCGTCCTGCCCGACTTCATCGCGAACGCGGGCGGCGTCATCTGCGGTGCCGTCGAATATGGAGGGGGGACTGCGAGCCAGGCGTTCAACGTGATCGAGGAGAAGATCCGTGCCAACACACGCGAGGTCCTCGAGCATTCCGTCGCAGAGGGGATCACGCCGCGCGCTGCGGCGACGCGAATGGCGCGCGCCAGGGTCCTCGAGATGAACGGGTACCGGCGCCGGTTCTGACACACCGCACACAGGGAGCCACGAACCAACGGCGACGGACCCGGGGGTACGGGACCGGTGTACGAGGCCGGGCTGCGGGACTAGGGTCGCGCCATGACGTCGAAGGTCGTGGCATACGTCGCGGTGAGCCTGGACGGGTACATCGCGCATGACGACGGAAGCGTCGGATTCCTCGAACGATTCGGAACCGACGAGTACGACTTCCACGGCTTCCTCGACACCATCGGCGCGGTCGTCCTCGGGGCAACAACCTACGAGCAGGTCCTCGGCTGGGGTTGGCCCTACGGCGACCTTCACGGCATGGTGCTCACGTCGAGGGACCTCCCTGCAGCGGAGGGCGCGAGGATCGATTTCTCCCGTGCCCCCACGGCCGATGCGATTCGGTCACTCGCCGCGTCGACGGACAAGCGCGTCTGGGTCGTCGGAGGCGGTGTGGTGATCACCGATGGCATCAACGGCGGGGCGATCGACACGCTCGAGCTCTATGTCATGCCGACGGTGCTCGGATCGGGAGTACCGCTGTTCACGGGTGCGATCGACGCGCCCCTCGACCTCGTGGAATCGGCTTCGTTCAGCAACGGTGCGGTCAGGCTCGAATACCGCATCCGGCCGCGCACTGTCACATGAGGCGAGGCGACCGGCTCAGGGCTCGACGGTGATCGTCCCCGTCATCGCAGGGTGGATCGAGCAGAAGTAGTCGAAGGCACCGGCCTCCGTGAAGGTCTGCGAGAACGACCCTCCGGCCTCCAGCACCCCCGAGTCCCATTCCCCGTCGACGGCCGTCGTCGTATGGGACGTCCCGGACGCCCGGTTCTGCCACTCGACCGTCGTCCCCACGGAGACCACGAGGTCACCGGGGGTGAAGCTGAAGTTCTCGATCCCGACCCTGGTCTCGACCGGCGATGTGGGAACGGACGATGGGTCGTCCGTGGTCGACGTCGGCTCACCCGACGAGGAGCAGCTCGCGACCACGAGCGCGAGGCCGATGACGAGGACCGCCAGGTGCCTCGATCCGGACGTGCGGAGCCGACGCCCGCGCTGTTCGTCCGGTGCTGATCGGGGTGTCATGGCCATGGTCATGCCTCCATCGCTTCGTCCGCAAGGAAATCGCTCGACGTCATCGAGAGGTTCTCCAGGATCTCGGCCGATTCGCGGGACATGTGGTAGGTCTCCGCGTCCGATGGGAACGCCCCCGACCGGACGTCTTCGAAGAACGCCTCGAGCGCTGCGACCGCGTCATCGGCGAGGTGCGCGTAGGCTCGCACGAACTTGGGTACGTACTCGCCCGCTCCGAGACCCGTGACATCGTGGAAGACGAGCACCTGCCCGTCGCAGTGGATGCCTGCCCCGATCCCGATGGTCGGTACGGGGATCTCACGGGTGACGATCTCGGCGACGACGTCCGGCACGCCTTCGAGGACGATCGCGAACACCCCGGCATCGGCGAGGGCGTTCGCATCGGAGATGAGCTCGTACGCCGCCTGTGCTTCCTTGCCCTGGACCCGATAGCCGCCCATGGCGTGGAGGGATTGGGGGGTGAGGCCGAGATGGCCCATGACGGGGATCTCCGCATCGAGGACCGCCGTGATCATCGGGAGCCGCTTGCGTCCCCCCTCGAGCTTGACGGCGCTTGCTCCCCCTTCACGAACGAGCCTGCCTGCATTCTCGACCGTGTCGTGGGTGCTCGTGTGATACGACAGCCACGGCATGTCGCCGACGACGAGGGCCCTCGGCTTCGTGCGAGCGACGGCGGCCGTGTGGTGGACCATCACGTCGACGGACACCGCGAGCGTGTCGTCGTGACCGAGGACGACGTTCGCGACCGAATCCCCCACGAGGATCATGTCGACTCCGGCGCGGTCCGCTATTCGAGCCGTCGGAGCGTCGTAGGCGGTGACCATCGTGAGCTTCGCTCCGCCCTTGCGTGCTCGCACCTGGGGAGCGGTGACCTTGTCAGCCATTGTTCGGTTCCCTTCTCCCCACCGCTTCGGGTTGGGGGACGTACACCGTGATGCATCTGTCGTCCGCGTCGTGAGCCTCAGCCGCCGCGAGGGGTCGCCCGTGCTCCGCAGGACGCAAGCGTACACGGCGGTGCCGGGACGCGTCCCGGGAATTCCGCGATTCGGCCCGATGGCGCAGGCGCGGGGTAGGTTGTGGGCATGGCGCGCAAGGACATCACCATGACCCCCGATGAGGTGCTCACCTTCCTCGCCGAGGGAGCGAAGACCCTCCAGGTGGCGACGATCGGACAGGATGGGTCCCCTCACCTCGCCCCGATGTGGTTCGTCCTCGACGACGGGCGGATCGTGTTCCGATCCTTCACGAAGTCGCAGAAGATCGTCAACCTGCGCCGTGACCCGCGGGTGACCGTCCTCGTCGAGGAAGGGGACTCGTACGAGACCCTGAAGGGGGTCATGATCAAGGGCAGGGCCCGCCTCGTCGACGACCCGAGCTACGTCCTCGAGATCTACGGACGACTCGGTGCCCGCTACCCCTTCGTCGGCGACACCCCCGTTCCGCTCGCCGGTGAAGCCCTCGAGCAGGCCTTTGGGCGCTTCGCTGCGAAGAACACGGCGGTGGTCGTCGAGCCGACTTCGACGACCTCGTGGGATCACACCAAGCTCGGGGGCGGCTACTAGCGAACCTCGACGGCCAGGTTTGGGGCAGCCACGCGTGAATGGCTCCCGCACGGGCGGGAGCCATTCTGCCAGGCGCGGAGTGCCCCGGGTCAGGCGTCCGAACGGGTCGTGTTACGGATACCCGAGGCCAGGAGGCCGATGCCGAGGACCAGGACTGCGGTGGGGAAGATCCACACCCCGATGTTCCAGTCGACCTGGTCGTTCCACACCGCCCCGGCCGCCATGGCCACGAGGAGGATGCCGAACACGAACGAGATGGGATCGAATGCGTGGCGCTTCATCA
>JAWOGV010000162.1:0-6390 GCA_046496605.1 Acidimicrobiia bacterium
GATCGGTCGATGCTGGGCAGCTCATGGGGCCGCTGTATCACCTGACCGAACGAGCGGACCGCATCCAGTGCTGGCGCGAAGCTCATCGGGTGCTCCGATCGGGGGGCGTCGCCATGGCAGCCATCATCACGCGTTTCGCCTCGCTGTTCAGCGGCCTGTCGAGCGGTGACCTCTTCGATCCCGAGTTCCGAGCCGTCGTCGAGCGGGACCTGACCGACGGCCAACACCGCAACCCCGGTGACAAGGATTGGTTCACGACGGCCTACTTCCACCACCCGGATGAAGTGACGGAGGAGGCGGCGGAAGCAGGGTTCGAGATGGAAGCCATCCTCGGCGTCGAAGGCATCGCCACCTGGATCCCTCGCCTCGAGCGCTGGTGGTCGGATCCGGGGAGTCGCCAGGTCGTCATCGACGCTGCTCGCGCCATCGAGTCGGAGCCGACCCTCCTCGGCCTCGGACCCCACCTCGTAGCGATCGCTCGCAAGCCGCATCCCGCGAGGCGCACCTAGTACGTGGCCCTTGGGACCGGGCCAGTCGGACCGCCACGATCCTTGACCGTTCGGGGGATTCGTTGTATCGTTCTGTCAACAGTTGAAGACTTTTTCACGACTCTCCAGGGGCAGAGCCGGGGTAGCGCTGCGCTATCCCGGATTTGTGCTATCCTGACCCATTCGCCCGTAACTGTTCGCCAGCTCCGCGCTGCTTTGCTGGTTGTCTACATAGAGGAGGATCCGCGTTGGCCCGTGCGCGTTCCCACCGTCTGTCGTTTGCCAAGATTCCCGAAGTCCAGGACATACCCGACCTGCTCGGCATCCAGAGGGATTCGTTCAAGGCCTTCCTCGAATCGGGCCTGAAGCAGATGTTCGACGAGGTCTCACCGATCGAGGACTTCACGGGCAACCTCGCCCTCGAGCTCACCGACCATCGCTTCGATGAGCCTCCCCTATCCATCGAGGAAGCCAAGGACCGGGACTCGAACTACTCGAGGCCCCTGTTCGTCACGGCCCGCTTCCTCAACAAGGAGACGGGTGAGATCAAGGAGCAGCAGGTCTTCCTCGGCGACTTCCCGATGATGACCGACAACGGGACGTTCATCATCAATGGCACGGAGCGGGTCGTCGTGAGCCAGCTCGTGCGCAGCCCCGGCGTCTACTTCGATGGAACACTCGACAAGACG
This sequence comes from Acidimicrobiia bacterium, assembly GCA_046496605.1. Lineage (GTDB taxonomy): Bacteria > Actinomycetota > Acidimicrobiia > Spongiisociales > UBA5794 > SZUA-442. The sequence continues at coordinate 1,178 of JAWOGV010000162.1, forward strand.
TCGGGTCGGTACCTCTACTCGTCGAAGGTCATCCCCGGCCGCGGAGCATGGCTCGAGTTCGACATCGACAAGAAGGACACGATCGGTGTCCGCGTCGACCGGAAGCGTCGCCAGTACGTGAGCACGTTCCTGCGGGCACTTTCGATCGCCGAATCCGATGAGGAGATCATCGCCCTGCTCGGCGACTCCGAGCTGGTGCGAAACACCCTCGAGAAGGACCCCACCTCGACGAGGGACGAGGCGCTCCTCGACCTGTATCGCAAGCTCCGCCCCGGGGAGCTCACGACGGTCGAGTCGGCTCGCAGCCTCATCAAGACGCTCTTCCGTACGCCGAAGCGCTACGACCTCACACGCGTCGGCCGCTACAAGGTGAACCAGAAGCTCGGCGGCGACGCCACGACCGAGATGCTCGATTCGTACCGAGCCGACGAGATGGGCCTGATCACGAACGAGGACATGGTCAACACGATCAAGTACCTCATGGCACTCCACGGGGGCCGAGAGGGCTACCGCATCGACGACATCGACAACTTCCAGAACCGGCGCATCCGAACAGTCGGGGAGTTGATCCAGAACCAGATCCGTGTCGGCCTCACCCGACTCGAGAGGGTCGTCCGCGAGCGCATGACAACCCAGGATCCCGAGGCGATCACGCCCCAGACACTGATCAACATCCGCCCGGTCGTTGCGTCCATCAAGGAGTTCTTCGGAACATCACAGCTGAGCCAGTTCATGGATCAGCCGAACCCCCTCGCGTCGATCACACACCGTCGGCGTCTGTCAGCCCTCGGTCCCGGGGGCCTCTCGCGTGAGCGAGCCGGCTTCGAGGTACGCGACGTCCATCCCTCCCACTACGGCAGGATGTGTCCGATCGAGACACCGGAGGGCCCGAACATCGGCCTCATCGGATCCCTCGCCTCATACGCGAGGGTCAACCGGTTCGGATTCATCGAGTCCCCCTATCGGCGCGTCGAGAACGGCAAGGTCACGGCCAAGGTCGACTACCTGACGGCATCCGAGGAAGAGGGCCACGTCATCGCCCAGGCGAACGCCCCCCTCAACCCGGACGGATCCTTCAGCAACGAGAGGGTCCTCGTCCGTCTGACCGGCGGTGAGGTCGATACGGTCAAGGCGGACCTCGTCGACTACATGGACGTCTCGCCGAAGCAGGTCGTCTCCGTCGCCACGGCACTGATCCCCTTCCTCGAGCACGACGATGCGAACCGCGCACTGATGGGCTCGAACATGCAGCGCCAGGCCGTCCCGCTCATCACTTCCGACGCCCCACTCGTGGGTACGGGAATGGAGGAACGCGCGGCGAAGGATTCCGGTGAAGTGATCGTGTCGCCCATCGACGGCGAGGTCGTGCTGGTCTCCGGCGATGAGATCGTCGTCAAGGAAGCCGGAGCCAACAAGAAGCACACCTTCCTCCTCAAGAAGTTCGAACGCTCGAACCAGGGAACGTGCATCAACCAGAAGCCGATCGTCGCCGAGGGCGACAAGGTGAAGAAGGGTGACGCGCTCGCGGATGGCGCTTCGACGGACCAGGGCGAACTCGCCCTCGGGCGTAACCTCATGGTCGCATTCATGCCATGGGAGGGCCACAACTTCGAGGACGCGATCATCATCTCGGAGCGTCTCGTCAAGGAGGACATCCTCACCTCGATCCACATCGAGGAGCACGAGATCGAAGCTCGCGACACCAAGCTCGGTGCCGAGGAGATCACCCGCGACATCCCGAACGTCGCAGAGGAGGTCCTCATGGACCTCGACGATCGCGGCATCATCAGGATCGGTGCCGACGTCGGGCCCGGTGACTACCTCGTCGGCAAGGTGACGCCGAAGGGCGAGACCGAACTGACCCCGGAGGAACGCCTCCTCCGTGCGATCTTCGGTGAGAAGGCGCGAGAGGTCCGTGACGTATCGCTCAAGGTTCCCCACGGCGAGTCCGGAAAGGCGATCGCGGTCAAGGAGTTCAGCCGGGAGGACGGGTACGACCTTCCCCCTGGCATGAACGAGCTCGTTCGGGTCTACGTCGCCAAGCAGCGCAAGATCTCCGAAGGTGACAAGCTCGCGGGCCGGCACGGGAACAAGGGCGTCATCGCCAAGATCCTCCCCGAGGAGGACATGCCGTTCTTCGAGGACGGCACGGCTGTCGACATCATCCTGTCACCGCTCGGCGTCCCGTCCCGCATGAACCTGGGACAGGTCCTCGAGACGCACCTCGGCTGGTCGGCTGCGACGGGATGGGAACCGTTCGACGACCTCGAGAGCCCGGCGTCGGGTGGCGCCGAGCCGTGGACGAAGGTGGCGACGCCGGTGTTCGACGGAGCGAACGAGCGTGAGGTCCTCAAGTTGCTCGAGACGTCCCGCGTGAACCGCGACGGCATCCAGCTCATCAATCCCGAGGGCAAAGGGACGCTGTACGACGGGCGCAACGGTGAACCCTTCGACTCGCCGATCACGGTGGGGTACATGTACATCCTCAAGCTCGTGCACCTCGTGGATCACAAGATCCACGCTCGGTCGACGGGCCCGTACTCGATGATCACCCAGCAGCCGCTCGGTGGTAAGGCGCAGTTCGGTGGCCAGCGGTTCGGTGAGATGGAGGTTTGGGCACTCGAGGCCTACGGGGCCGCGTATGCACTCCAGGAATTGCTGACCATCAAGTCGGACGACGTGCGCGGACGTGTGAAGGTCTACGAAGCGATCGTGAAGGGCGAGAACATCCCTGAACCCGGCATCCCCGAGTCGTTCAAGGTCCTCGTCAAGGAGATGCAGTCGCTCTGCCTCAACGTCGAGATGCTCTCGGCGGGCGAGGAAGTCGAACTCAAGGATCTCGAGGACGACGTATTCCGCACGGCCGCCTCGCTGGGGATCGACATCTCCCGGCCCGAGCGTCCTGACGCTGACTGAACCCCATCGATACGAGATCTGAGACTGGAGCGCATACGTGGCACAACTCTTTGACGAACTGAAAATCGGTCTCGCTTCCTCGGACCAGATCCGTTCCTGGTCCTTCGGTGAGGTGAAAAAGCCCGAGACCATCAACTACCGGACGCTGAAGCCCGAGAAGGACGGCCTCTTCGACGAGCGGATCTTCGGCCCCACGCGGGACTGGGAGTGCTACTGCGGCAAGTACAAGCGGGTCCGCTTCCGCGGCATCATCTGTGAACGTTGCGGTGTCGAGGTGACCCGTGCGAAGGTGCGCCGTGAACGCATGGGGCACATCGAACTCGCCGCGCCCGTGACGCACATCTGGTTCTTCAAGGGCGTGCCGAGCAGGCTCGGATATCTCCTCGACATGTCTCCGAAGGATCTCGAGAAGGTCATCTACTTCGCAGCGTATCTCGTGACCCACGTCGATGCGGACAAGCGCCAACAGGATCTCCCCGACCTCGAGGAAGCGGCCCGCCACGAACGCCTGCTCATAACCGAGGAGTTCGAGGAGTGGAAGGAAGCCCGTCTGGAGCGCCTCGAGAGCGAGTTGGCCCAGATGGAGGACGCTGGCGCGAAGCCGAACGAGATAACCGCACGCAAGAAGGAAGTCGAACGCGAGATCAAGGATCGTGAGGACAGGGCCACCGTCGAGGTGGAGCTCCTCGATGAGGCCTTCGACACCTTCAAGTCCCTCAAGCCACGCGCTCTCATCGAGTCCGAGCAGCTGTGGCGTGAGATCGTCGACCGCTACGGCGAGTACTACGTCGGCGGGATGGGTGCTGAGTTCGTCAAGGACCTCATCATGCGAATGGACCTCGGTGAGGAAGTCGCAAGCCTCCGGGCAGATCTCGAGGCGACGAGCCAGCAGCGACGCCAGCGTGCGATGAAGCGGCTCAAGGTGGTCCAGCCGTTCGCCGACGGCAAGAACGACCCGTCCGGCATGATCCTCGAGGCGATCCCGGTCATCCCGCCGGATCTGCGCCCGATGGTGCAGCTCGACGGCGGCCGCTTCGCGACGTCGGACATGAACGACCTCTACCGCCGCGTCATCAACCGGAACAACCGCCTCAAGCGACTGATCGACCTCGGCGCCCCCGAGATCATCGTCAACAACGAGAAGCGCATGCTCCAAGAAGCCGTCGACGCCCTGTTCGACAACGGCCGTCGCGGCCGTGCGGTGACAGGACCCGGCAGCCGTCCGCTCAAGTCACTGTCGGACATGCTCAAGGGCAAGCAGGGAAGGTTCCGCCAGAACCTGCTCGGCAAGCGCGTCGACTACTCGGGACGTTCCGTGATCGTCGTCGGACCACAGCTGCGACTCCATCAGTGCGGGCTCCCCAAGATCATGGCGCTCGAGCTGTTCAAGCCGTTCGTGATGAAGCGCCTCGTCGACCTGGACATCGCGCAGAACATCAAGGCAGCGAAGAGGATGGTCGAGCGACGCCGGTCCCAGGTGTGGGACGTGCTCGCCGATGTCATCCAGGAGCACCCGGTGCTCCTCAACCGTGCTCCGACCCTGCACCGCCTCGGTATCCAGGCGTTCGAGCCCGTCCTCATCGAGGGCAAGGCCATCCAGCTCCACCCGCTCGTGTGCGAGGCGTTCAACGCGGACTTCGACGGCGACCAGATGGCGGTCCACCTGCCGCTCTCCGCGGAGGCCCAGGCCGAAGCGCGGGTCCTCATGCTGTCCTCGAACAACGTGCTGTCGCCCGCTGACGGCCGGCCCATCGTGACACCGTCCCAGGACATGATCATCGGGATGTACTACCTCTCGGCGATCGTGCCGGGCACCAAGGGTGAGGGTCGCGCCTTCTCGTCCGTCGACGAGGCCATGATGGCCTACGAGGTCGGCGACATCGCGTTGCACGCCCCGATCAGGCTCAGGGTCGGCGCACTCGCCGGTGACCCTGTGGTCCATGCACAGCTCAAGCCGCTGCTCGGCGATCTGATCGACGACCAGCCGATCGACGGGTCGGTGCTCGCCGACACCACGCTCGGTCGCGCGATCCTGAACGGAGCGTTCCCCGACGGTTTCCCGTACGTGAACGCCGTGCTGATCAAGTCCGACATCCGCACCCTCGTCGAGGAGGTCATCCACGCCTACGACAAGCCGGACGTCGCGAACACGCTCGACAACATCAAGGAGCTCGGGTTCCACTACGCGACGAGGGCCGGTTTGACGATCGGTCTCCAGGACGTCAAGACGCCGGTCGAGAAGAAGGCGATCCTCGCCGACTTCGAAGCGCAGGCGGCGAAGGTCGAGGTGCTGTACC
>JAWOGV010000190.1:0-6656 GCA_046496605.1 Acidimicrobiia bacterium
AGCATCACGAACCAGCGTGAGACAGTAGTGGTTTTCGACCGGGCCAGCGGCCAACCGCTCTATCGTGCGATGGTGTGGCAGTGCAGGCGCGGCGATCCGCTCTGCGCGGCGCTGAACCAGTTGGGGCACGGTCCAGCCGTGCAGCCGAACATGTCACCGAGGTGACGGGCCGCGACCGGCTTCGTGAAGGCGCCACCCATCGGCGTGACGTACACGATCTCGACGTCGTCGCGTATTCCGCGTTCGGTGAAGTGGGCCTCTGCGAGGAAGGCGAACTCGAGGGGTGCCACTGGGCACTTGATCGGCATCTCGATGAGGTTCAGGACGAGTCGACCGCTCGTGAAGCCGGCGAGGGCCTCCCTGAGGGCAACGGCGCCCTCGAGCGTGTAGAAATCGTGGACGGTCCTGCCGTACTCCTCAGAATCGAGACCAGGCGTTTCGCCCGGTTCGGGATGGGTCCCCGTCGCGATGATGAGGTGGTCGTACTCGAGTGTCGTCCCGTCGCCCAGTCGTACGGTGTTGTCGTCGGGCAGTAGTTCGCTGATGGCTCCGCTGATGTACTCGACGCCGCGGGGGATGAAGTCCCGCTTCGGCTTGACGACGTCATGGACTCCGTAGACGCCGAACGGGATGAACAGGAACCCCGGCTGGTAGTAGTGGTTGTCGTCGCTGTCGACGATCGTGATCTCGTATGAGTCATCGAGCTTGTCGCGAAGCTTGTTCGCCGCCATCGTTCCGGCCGTGCCGGCTCCGAGGATCAGTACGCGTTGCACGAGGGGTCCTTTCCCATGTCTCGAATCTGCCTTCTGCCGTGCGACGTCTGATTCCGAGTCGGGAGACCCGACGACGAGCGACCGAGGTTGGTGCGTGTCTTCATGAGTGCCTACGTGGACGAGTATACCCCCGTGGGTACCGTATTGCCTAGTCTCTGACTACGGAACTATGGGGAATCTTGAAGGCTCCCATCTTGCGTCCCGCCGTCGTCGCGACGCCATCGAGGCACCGATATCGTTCCCTGCCATGACGACCACCTTCACGATCACCTATGACTACCTGTGTCCCTTCGCCCGCAACGCCAACGAGATCCTCCTGGATGAACTCAGCGCCGGTGCCGACTACGAGGTGACCTTCGCTCCGTTCTCCCTCCACCAGAACAGCCTTCCCGACGGGGCCCCGCCGGTGTGGGAGGACGGCTCGGCGACCACCACCGGATCAGGTGTGCTCGCGATCCTGTGGTCACTGGCGGTTCGTGACCGGTTTCCCGACCTCTTCCATGCATTCCATCGATCCGTCTTCGCTGCGCGACACGACGAAGGGGCCGATCTCAATGACGATGCCGTGCTTCAACGCATCGCGGCCGGTGTGGGTCTCGACGCGGATGCGATTCGGACAGTTGTCGATTCAGGGGAGCCGATGGCGTCGCTCAAAGCCGAGCACACGGCCCTCGTCCGGGATCATGCCGTCTTCGGGGTCCCGACCTTCATCGCCGGTGACGAGGCCGTGTTCGTCCGGTTCATGGAGCGGAACCGTCCCGACGACCTTCGGCGGGTCATCGAGATGCTCGACTGGGTCACGATCAACGAGTTCAAACGGACCAGCATCTCGCGCTGACCACGGTCCCGGACGCCCTGTCGAGCGTCGGGTCCGCGCCGCCCGGAACTGATCATCCGTCGGCGAGGCAGCTGGGCTCAACCGAGGGTCACGTAGTGGATCGGTGGTGTCGCGCCCTCGCTCACGGTGAAGTAGCCCCACTCCCGATCGAAGGCGATGGACTCGCCTTGCCGCTCCTCGGGTGAAGGTGCCGTACACGGCTCCGTCTCGAGGGCATCTGCGATCGACTGGCCAGGTTCCCTGGACCACATCCACACGGTGCGATATCCGCGCATGGCGATCAGGTGCCCGTCGATGGTGATGTCGGCGGCTGTCACCTCCGCGTCGAGGAAGAGCGTCGTCACGAGGCTCATCGGGTGCGGTTCGTCCGATGGCGTGAGCGGTCCCTTGAAGACGAATGCCTCCGTGCGCGATTTCGTGACGATGTACATGGCGGGCTCGATGGGGTCGACGAACAATGCCTCTGCGTCGAATGGGCCATCGGCGAGCTGGTAGGTGATCGACACTGCGCTGGGGAAGACGCCATCGACCATGGATGGATCGACATCGGGAACCCGCCACACGTTCACGATGCCGCCCCGGATGCCGAAGTTGTCGCCGAGATCCCCGACGTAGAGGAATGACCCCGTCCCGTCGGCCCCAGGACCGGCACCCATGTCCTCCCAATCGAATGCGAACGCACCCGGGATCTCGACGTCACCGAGGTCTTCGCCGGCGGGGGTGAAGGCGTGGAGCACGGGGTCGCCCCGTGAGTCGTTGTGCGCCCAGAGCACGCCCTCGGTTGTTCGGCTCATGGCGAGGCCCGACGCCTCCACGAGCTCGGTCGACGCGACCACTCCCGTGACGGCGATGTCCCCGTAGAGCTCGCACACGGCAACGCCGGGAGGGAGCAGCGGGGCGGCGGTCGTCGGGGGGAGCGTGGACGTGGTTGTGGTCGTGGTCGTGGCCGGATCGACGGTCGGGTTGGGAACCGTGGTCGACCCCGCATCCGTCGGCGCGTCATCGTTCGAGCGGATTGCAAGGGCGACGGAGACGACGATGACCGCGATGATCAACAGTGCTGTGGTCGGCCTCCGCATCCGGGAACGGTACCCGGACCGGCGCCTATGTCCCGAGAAGCCTGAATGTCACGGCCTGCGCGACGATCGCCGACTCCAGGTCCACGATCTCGAGGCTCTCGTTCGGGCCGTGGTATCGGCTGGTCGGATCCGAGACGCCAACGAGGAGTACCTCCGCGTCGGGATATCGGTCCGAGAATGCGGCGACGAAGGGAATGGATCCCCCCATGCCGAACTCGACTGCCTCCGTACCGTATCCCTCGAGCATTCCGGCACGATATGCGTCATAGGTCGGGCCAGACGTGTTGAGCTCGAAGGCCTCACCCGTTGACCCCTCCGACACGGTGATCTCGACGCCCCACGGCGCCGAGCGGACCAGGTGCTCGGTCAGCGCGTCGAGGGCGGTGCGTGCATCGTCACCGGGCGCGATGCGCATCGACACCTTCGCCCTCGCCTCGGGGACGATCTGGTTGATGGCCTCGGCCAGGGGTACGGCCTCGATGGCGAGCACGGATACGGAGGGTTGGCGCCAGAGCCGCGACGCGATCGAACCCGTCCCGATGAGTTCGAGGCCGTCGACCGGCAAGGTCTGATCGACAAGATCCGCCGCGGTGACCTCGGGCCCGTCGACCTCACCAGATACGAGGCCTGCCACGGCGACGGAGCCATCGTCGTTGTGGAGTAGGGCGAGGGTGCGGGCGAGGCCCGTGATGGCATCCGGGTAGGCACCCCCGAAGCTGCCGCTGTGAACCGCATAGGTGAGGGTCCTCGCGGTGACGGTGCAGTCGACGAGTCCCCGAAGCGAGGTGATGAGTCCGGGTACACCCGGTGCCCAGTTGCCTGCATCCCCGATGATGATCGCGTCGGATGAGAGGAGGTCCGAGTAGGTGTCGAGGAAGTCGACGAGGTGCGTCGATCCGATCTCCTCCTCGCCCTCGATGAACACCTTGATCGTCACGGGAAGGTCGTCGCCAAAGGCCCGGATCGACGCCAGATGCATGGCGATGCCGCACTTGTCGTCGGCCGTTCCTCGGCCGAACAGCCGGCCATCGACCTCCGTTGGCTCGAACGGATCGTGATCCCACTGGTCGCGCGGTCCGGGAGGCTGGACGTCGTGGTGTGCGTACAACAGGAGCGTCGGAGCGCCCGCAGGCCCCCGTTTCTCGCCGTAGACGGCCGCATGTGCACCCTCGAGCTCGAGGAGCCGCACATCGTCGAGACCCGATGCGGCCATCAGCTCCGCCACGAGGTCCGCCGATCGGTGGACCTGAGCTGGATCGTATCCGGGAGCGCTGACGGAAGGGATGCGAATGAGAGCGTCGAGCTCGGAGCGGACGCGCTCGAAGTCGGATCGGACGGCGGAGCGGAGGTCGTCATGCATGGGCAGCAGAGTAGGCCGAGTGGATCAGCGTGCGGGCAGACGGCCTGTCGTCAGGCGTGTTCGGTGATGAAGGCGACGATGCGCTGCCACGCATCGGAGGATTCGGCCGAATAGTCGTCCTGCTTGCGGTCGAAGAAGGAATGCGGGGCATTCGGGTACTCGATGACCGTCCCATCGACGCCGGCAGTCTCCATCGCGACACGGAAGCGATCGTTGGCCTCGGTGGGTATCCCGGGGTCGTCCCCCGCCTGGAGGGCAAGAACCGGGCAGGAGATGTCGGACACCATCGAGATGACGGTGGGAGCCCCTTGGGGGAATCCGGCTCGATCCGGATGACCATAGAAACCGATGACGCCACTCAGACCCAGGTCGCTCCCAGCCAGGTACCAGCTGTTGGATCCGCCGAAACAGAATCCGACGATGAACACGCTGCGGTCGGCGGCGTCACGCCTGAGGTGGTTCACCGCGCCACGAACATCATCCCGGATTCCGTCGAGTGTGGTCGCGCTGACATGCGGCATGTAGTCCCAGTCGCTCATGCGTTTGTCCGTGCCTGCAGTTCGGCCGAAGTAGTCGATCGCGATCGCATCGATGCCGTGCTCGGCGAAGCGCAGCGCGAGTTCTTCGTAGAACGGGAACAGGCCCCGGACATCGGGAAGGATGACAACCGCCTCCGTGCTTCCCGCCGTTGCCTCGAAGGCGGCGAACCGGGTTCCGTCCGAGGATGTGAGCTCGAGGTCCGCGTGCGTCACCGAACCGCCTGTGATGGGCGGGACAGGCGGAGACGCATCGATGTCGAAGCACATGGGGTCCCCCAATCGGCCGGGTCAGCGGCCACGGTACCAGTGGCGTACGCCGCGACAGACGGTGTCGCCCGATTCGGGTACCTTGTTCCCATGGAGCGGATGCGCGAGAGCGGTCAGTGGTTCGACAGTGATCAGACGGCTGACATCCTCGATCTCGCCGGCGCGATCGAGTCGGCTGGCAACGATCGCCGGCTCGGCCTGTCGCGAGCAGATCTCTATCGCATCGCGGATGAGCTCGGCATCTCATCGGCCGCCGTTGATGAGGCAGTACGCAGGATGTCGCGCCAGGATCGACGGTCAGTCAAGGAATCCCGATCGATGGTGCGGCGTCGGATGAGGTTCCTCCGCCACGTCCTCGCCTACACGGTCACCGTGTCGATCCTCGCTCTCGTCGATGCCCTCGGCGGCGGTGGCTGGTGGTTCTTCTACATCGCGGGCCTGTGGGGCATCATCGTCGCCCTGCACGCGCTGCGATTCATCACGAGACGCAATGGCCCGCTCGAGCAGAGGATTGCAGGACCACGGAGGTCCAATCCCTGGACGAGGAACGCTTAGGACGCGACCTCTCGGGAGAACCGGATCACATGGCCGAGTCGGTCCGCGGGAACCTCGAAGGGGTGATCGCGACGTTGCGTCGTGCGGTCGTGGCAGTGAGTCGGCCTCCAGGCTCCCGCTCTCGAGGTGTCTTGAGGTTCACCTCGTCGGGGGCTGCGGGGAGCTCCACAACGATGTGGGACACGCCGAGGGCCTCGGCGTATCCGATCGTGCCACCCATGCTCGCCGCCGCTGCTCGGGCATCCCGCACGATGAGGTACTGCTCGTCTGTGAGGTCGCCGCCGTGGGCGTTCCCCGTGAGCGCAGCGATTCCCTCGACAGGGAGGAGCTCACACCGTCCGGAGATCGTCGCCGCCACCCGATCACCCCGGCGGTCCGTCTTGAGCACGAGCGTCCTGCAGCCGTTGGACCGGGCGCCGGAGAGGATCGTTCGGAAGATCTGGCGCACGACTGCCGAGTCTCCCCACGCGCGCGACGGCTCGAGCCAGGTCTCGAACTCGAGGTCTCCCACGATCGATGAGGCGATGGACATCAGTTCGTGGTCGAGGAGGACGACACCATCGACGCGTCCCGCGACACCAATGGAGCCCTCGGCGGCGAGAGCCGTCAGCGCCTGATCGACCTCGCGAGCGTTCGCCAGCAGCTCTCGCATCATCGCCCGACGCTGATCGGTCGACATGTCATCCCTCACGACGAGGGTGTCGGCGAACCCGACGATCGTCGTGATCGGCTCACGCAGCGTGACCGCCACGCGGGTGCGCGTCGCACGATCGGACTTATGGGCTTCCTCGAGCGCCGTGGCGAGAACCCGCATCTCCGCCACGAGTCGATTGTGTCGGATGACGGTAGCGACCGCGTAGAAGCCGAGCAGGACGAAGGCGATGGCGCCGGCAGCCAACACGGCGCGCTCGTCCGAGGACGCCGCTGTGATCTGGCCACCGAGCATGAAGAGGAGGGTGCCGGCAACGGCGAAGATGACGAACGCCGGCGGTGTGGTTTGTTCTTCCATGATCCCCTCACCCATCCATCGGTCGGACGCCACGATCGCAGGAGAAGGCTTGTGGATTGCGAGAAGTGACTAGTGCCCGGGACGCGGGACGCGTCGTCCTGCTTCGCGACATCGCGAACCGGTACCCTGACACCCATGGACGAATCCGTGCTGATCCCCGTCGACGTCCCGGTCGTCGGCGACGAGCGTCGCAAGAATTGGGCGAAGGTCGTCACGAACGTCGACGGCTCCCTTGC
>JAWOGV010000310.1:0-2719 GCA_046496605.1 Acidimicrobiia bacterium
GCCCTCTCGTCGCCCTGATCCCGGCGGATCCGTATTACACTCATCACCATGTTGGAAACCTCACCGCAGCCGCCACTTCTCGTCATCGACAGCCTCCACGCGTCCGTCGCAGGGACGGAGATCCTCAAGGGCGTCGATCTCACGATCGAGCGTGGGGAGACCCACGCGATCATGGGACCGAACGGGAGCGGCAAATCGACGCTCGCCAACGTGCTCCTCGGCCACCCTCTGTACGAGGTCACGGGGGGCACCATCACCTACAAGGGCGAGGACATCACAGAGGCGCCTCCCGAGGAGCGGGGGCAGGCAGGCATGTTCCTCGGATTCCAGTACCCCGAGGAGATCCCCGGTGTCTCCGTCGTCAACTTCCTTCGCACAGCGCTCTCGAACCGGACAGGGACCGACTACACGGTCCTCGAATTGCGCCTCAAGGTCGGCGAGGCCATGAAGGAACTCGGCATGGACCCGTCGTTCGCCGATCGATACCTCAACGAAGGGTTCTCCGGAGGAGAGCGCAAGCGGAACGAGATCCTCCAGATGGCCGTCCTCGAGCCCGAGCTCGCCGTGCTCGACGAGACGGACTCCGGCCTCGACATCGATGCCTTGCGGACCGTCGCCGAGGGTGTCGAACGCATGCGCACCCCGGATCGAGGATTCCTCATCATCACGCACTACCAGCGCATGCTCGAGTACATCACACCCGATTTCGTCCACATCTTCCTCGACGGCGCCATCGTCGACTCCGGTGGCGCCGACCTCGCCGATCGCATCGAGGACTCCGGCTACGACAGCTATCGGCCGACCGTGACGACGGGGTGATCGACCTCTCCCATCTGCGTTCGGACTTTCCGATCCTCGCAAGGGAGATCAACGGCCATCCCCTCGTCTACCTCGACTCCGCCGCCACGACGCAGAAGCCGAGGTCGGTCATCGACGCGATGACCGACTACTACGAGCGGTACAACGCCAACGTCCACCGGGGCGCTCACACCCTCTCGTACGAGGCGACGGCGGCCTACGAACAGTCGAGGTCCAAGGTTGCAGCCCTCCTCGGCACCACCCCAGCCCAGGTCGTCTTCACGCGCGGGGCGACGTCGGCGATCAACCAGGTCGCGTACGGGTGGGGTCTCAACCACCTCACCGCCGGGGACCGGATCGTGCTGTCGGTCGCCGAGCACCACGCCAACATCGTGCCATGGCAGCTCATCTCCCGCTACACGGGCGCAGAGCTCGTCTACCTCGAACTCGACGAGGAGTTCGTCATCGACGTCGCTGACCTCGACAAGGTCATCGACGAACGCGTCAGGATCGTCGCGTTCACCGGGATGTCGAACGTCACGGGGGCGATGGGACCCATCGGTCCCCTGGTCGATGCTGCAGCTGCCGTCGATGCGATCACAGTGATGGATGCGACCCAGCTCATCCCACACGCAGGTGCCGCCCCTGATGATCTCGGGATCGACTTCATGGCGTTCTCCGCCCACAAGATGCTCGGTCCGACGGGAATCGGGTGCCTGTGGGGGCGGAGGGATCGGCTCGAGGAGATGGAGCCCGCCGAAGGCGGCGGCGAGATGATCAACGTCGTGGAGCGCGACCACTCGACGTGGGCACCCGTACCCCACAAATTCGAGGCGGGAACTCCGCCGATCGCGGAAGCCATCGGGTTCGGCGCCGCCGTCGACTACATCACGGCGGTCGGCATGGACGCGATCGTCGAGCACGAGAGGGACATCACCGCGTACGCCCTCGACCGCCTCGCCACCGTTCCCGATCTGACCATCTACGGTCCATCGGACGTCACGAACCGGGGAGGGGCGATCAGCTTCACCCTCGGAGACATCCACCCCCACGACCTCGCGACGATCGTGGACCAGGAGGGGGTCGCGATCCGAGCGGGTCACCACTGTGCACGGCCGCTGATGCAATACCTGCAGGTCCCCGCGACCGCACGGGCCTCGTTCTCCGTGTACAACACGACGGATGAGGTCGACACGCTCGTCCGGTCGCTCCTCGGGGCGCGACGTGTGTTCGGCCTCGACTGAGGCACCGTTCGAGCGTCGTATCCTGAGACCACAGGCCAACGGATCAGACAGCACCAGGTCACCCATGTCCCAACTCGACGAGCTCTACCGCCAGGTCATCCTCGACCACTATCGCAATCCACGCCGACGCGGGACCCTGGTCATCGACCACATCCACGCCGAGGGCACGAACCCATCGTGCGGCGATGAATTCGCCATCGATGTCGTCGTCGACGAAGGGATCATCACCGATGCCGCGATGCAGGGTCAGGGATGCTCGATCTCGCAGGCGTCGGGATCGATGATGATGGACGCGATCGTCGGGAAATCGATCGACGAGGTCGAGGACCTCATCCACCGGTTCAAGGTGATGATGACGATCGAGGAGGGCGTGGACCCGTTGGCGGGCGATCAAACGGGCGCTGCGCTCGGCGACCTCGAGGCGCTCCAGGGTGTCAAGCAGTTCCCGGTTCGGATCAAGTGCGCTGATCTCCCGTGGGCCACGCTCCAGGACGCGCTCAACCAGGTGGAACGGGCGGGGACGTGACCGTCTACTCGCCGCAGACCTGCCTGATCGTCGTCGACTTCCAGAACGACTTCGCCGACTCCGCTGGGTCCCTGTTCGTCGAGTCCGCACCCCGCCTGATCGACTTCATCAACCGTGAGGCGGCTGATGCGGAGGCATCCGGAGCCCTCCT
>JAWOGV010000014.1:0-3150 GCA_046496605.1 Acidimicrobiia bacterium
TCGGCACCCGTGAGATCGCCCTGTGGCCCATGCCGGCGATGGCGCATCTCGTCGTCGTCGAGGATGCGCGGCGGGTGATGCGGTCACCTTCCACCCCGACGCTCGGGACCCGCGAGATCGCATGGGAGCGGGCAAGGAGGCTCGAACTCCCACTGACGTTCCTCGGACCCCTTCCGTCACTCGAGGTCATCCATCGAGGTGCGGTCGTCCGCGCCCCCGAGGGGCGATCGTGGCCCCTCGTCGAGGTCATGAACCGCAATGAGGAGCCACCCTCGGCCTCCGTGCTCCTCGATGCCACGCGCTCGGCGATCACGGCAGTGGCGCGATCCGGCGGCACCGCATTCATCCTCGTCCCCCGGCGCGGCTATGCAGCTGCGTACCGCTGCTCGGCCTGTGGACAGCTCCGCACCTGCACGGTGTGCGGAGCGACGGTCACGCAGCCGGCGTGTGCCCGATGCGCAACGCCCTCACCCGCATGTCCGAAGTGCTCGAGTACCACGTGGCGGCCCCTGGGAGCGGGTGTCGGCGTCGTCGTCGACGACCTCAGGCGGTCCGTCGGTGACGCCGTCGGCATCCCAGCCGACACCAGACCGATCGTCGTCGGCACCGAGCGGGACCTCATCGGACGCCACGGCAACCAACTCGCCGTCGCCGTTGATGTGGACGGATCCGCGCTGGCGCCGAACTACCGAGCTGCCGAGGATGCGCTGCGCACCCTGGTGCGCCTCGCCAACACCGTCGAACGTGGCCGTGGGCATCGATGCATCGTCCAGACCTCGGATCCGGGCCAGCCGGTCGTCGAAGCACTCCGGTCCGGACACTTCGACGCCTTCGTGAGGGCGAGCCTCGCTGCGAGGCGACGATCCGGCTTCCCACCCGCCGGGGAGTTGATCGCCCTGGAGATCTCATCATCGGACGATCCCGGACCTGCCGTTTCGGCCGCGATCGCCGGCAAGGCCCGCCTCCACGGGCCCGCGACCATGGAGGATCGCCTCCGGTGGTTGATCACGGCACCCGACCTCGACGATGCGAGGGTGTCGCTACGGAGCCTCGTCGGAACGCTTCGGGATCGGGGAGCGAGGGTGCGCGTCGACGTCGACCCGTTCGACCTGTGATCCAGGGCGAACGATCGGGCACGGAGGTACCCTCAAGGCGATGGCGATCTACCCGATACGAACGTTCCCGGATCCCGTGCTGTCGCTGCGTGCGGCGACGGTCACCGTGTTCGACGACGACCTCGCGAGGCTCATCGACGACATGCTCGCGACGATGTACGGCGCCCCGGGGGTCGGACTGGCCGCGCCGCAGATCGGCGTTCCGAAACGCCTGTTCGTGGCCGACATCGGTGAGGGACCGTTCGCCATGGTCAATCCCGAGATCGTCGAGACGTCCGGTCGCTGGAAGTACGAGGAGGGATGCCTCTCGGTGCCGGGGAGGTATTGGACCATCAAACGAGCCGAGTACGCGCGGGCTGCGGGCATGGACCCGTCAGGTGCGCCCGTCGAGTACGGCGGCGACGAGCTGATGGGTCGCGTCCTCCAACACGAGATCGACCATCTCAATGGGATCCTGCTGCTCTCCCACCTCGGTTCGCGAACGCGCAAGGCGGCGCTCGCGGACCTCCGTGAGGAGAGTCTCAGCCAGCGACGGAGTATGTGACATGGGGGCGGTCTTCCTCGGAACACCTGCCGCTGCGGTTCCGAGCCTCGCCGCACTGTGCGGCATCGAGGACGTGGACGTCGTGATCACGCAGCCGGACAGGCCAGCCGGGAGGGGAGGTCGCGTCGTTGCCAGTCCCGTCAAGGTCGCCGCCCTCCAATGGGGCATCGACGTCCGACAGCCAGAGACCCGTGAGGAGCTCACGGACGAGGTCAGGCGTATCCATGCGCGATTCGGTCTGGTCGTCGCGTACGGGCGGATCCTGACACCGACGATCCTCGCGTCGACCCAACTCGGTTTCCTCAACGTGCACTTCTCCCTGCTGCCGAGGTGGCGCGGAGCCGCACCGGTGGAACGCGCGATCGCAGCTGGTGACGAACAGACCGGGGTGACCCTGATGAAACTCGACGAGGGCATCGATACGGGTCCGATCATCGGGGAGCTCGCCACACCGATCGGGCCTGCCGAGACAGGGGGGACGCTGACCGCGCGCCTGTCGTATCTCGGTGCGTCACTCCTCGACACCGCCCTCCCTGACTACCTCCAGGGCCGACGGCTCCCGGTTCCACAGATCGACACCGAGCCGTCCCACGCGCGGATGCTCACCAGGGCCGATGCACGACTCGATCCGACATTCGGTCATGCACGCGCGGAGCGGTCCGTGCGTGCGTTCATGCCTCGACCCGTCGCATGGCTCGACACGCCCGAGGGCAACGTCAGGGTGCTCGATGCCGCATCGTCGAGCCTCACCACCGAACGAGGGGTCATCGAGTCGGTGATGGGCACCGTGTGCGCAGGATTCGACGACGGATCGTTGGAGCTGCGCACCGTCCAGCCCGAGGGAAGGGCCCCGATGACCGCATCGGCATGGATGAACGGCCGCCGCAACGCCGCGACCTCGTTTCGCGCCGATGGCGATCCGTCACTCGAAGACGACCGTCGATAGATCGACCTCGGGTTCCGGGTACGAGAGGTCGAGGGACTCGATCGCGTCAATCAGGATGCGAGACACGACGAGGTTGCGGTACCACTTGCGATCAGCGGGTACGACGTACCACGGTGCAGCCTCCGTCGAGGTTTCCGCTAGTGCCTCGGCATAGGCATCCATGTATTCGTCCCATCGGGCTCGGGTATCGAGATCGGACGGGTTGAACTTGTATCCCTTCGTGGGATCCTCGAGGCGCGCCTCGAGCCGTTCGCGCTGCTCGTCCTTGGAGATGTGGAGCATCACCTTCCGAATGACCGTCCCCTCGTCGACGAGCAGGCGCTCGAAATCGCGGATGTGGGCAAAGCGCGGACGCCAGCGCCGTTCCGGGACGAGCTCCTCGACGCGCACGACGAGGACGTCCTCGTAGTGGCTTCGGTTGAAGATCGCGATCCGGCCCTTCGCAGGCGTTCTCAGGTGAACCCGCCAGAGGTAGTCGTGCGCCAGCTCCGACTCTGATGGCACACCGAAGCCGACGACGTCGACACCCTGGGGATTGACGCCGG
>JAWOGV010000015.1:0-3216 GCA_046496605.1 Acidimicrobiia bacterium
TTCGCCGACGCCATGGGCGATCGTGTGGACTTCACGAGATTCGAGCAGGGTGGCCACACCGATCTGTGGAACATCGACCAGATCCGATACGAGGCGACCGTGCGAAACTGGCTCCTCGACCTGATCGGGACGGAGTGACCATGGCGGATCGAGCACACGGCGGTGGCTTCTATCTGGATCATGCCGCCACGACGACCATGCGTCCCGAGGCCATCGAAGCCGTCACGGCGGCGTGGACGTCCTCGTTCGGGAATGCCTCTGGCACCCACGCCGTCGCACGGCGTGCGAAGAACGCCCTCGAGGACGCGCGCGAGCGAGCTGCGGCCCTCCTCGGCACCGAGCGACCCCACGACATCGTGTTCACGTCGGGCGGGACGGAATCCGACAATCTCGCCGTGTCGGGCGCTGCTGCCTCGAGTGGTCGCCGACGCATCGTGGTGTCCGCGATCGAGCACAAGGCCGTTGGCTCGGCGGCGCGCGCCCTCGAACGGCACGGGTACGCCGTGAGCGAGGCAGGCTGTGGCAGCGACGGCATCGTGACCCCCGAGCACGTGGAAGCTGTCGTGGATCCCGATACGGCGGTCGTTTCGGTGATGGCGGCGAACAACGAGATCGGGACGCTCCAACCCATCACGGAGATCGTCGCGGTCGTGAGGGAGCGAGCGCCGGGCGCCGTCTTCCACACCGACGCAGTGCAGGCCTTCGTCGGTTCACCGACGTCACTCGCGAGCATGGGGGTCGATCTCCTCAGCCTGTCGGCGCACAAGTTCGGTGGCCCGGGCGGTGTCGGGCTCCTCGCGACGGCGTCGGGTGTGCGTATCGACCCGATCGTCCACGGTGGAGGCCAGGAGGCCGGCCGACGAGCTGGGACGTCGAACGTGGCCGGCATCGTCGGCATGGTTGTAGCGATGGAGGCTGTCGAACGCGAGCGCGTGCGTTTCGAGTCGGTCGTCGGTGCCGAGCGAGACGCGTTCGAGGTGACGCTCGGGCGCCTGGTACCGGGGCTCGTCGTGAACGGTGCTGGGTCTCCCCGCATGCCCCACTTCTCCCATGTCCGATTCCCGGCCCTTCGCGCGGAGACGATCCTCATCAGACTCGATCAGGCGGGTGTGTTCGCCGCGGCAGGGTCGGCGTGCCAGTCAGGCGCTGTCGAGCCGAGTCACGTCCTCACCGCCATGGGGATGACGTCCGACGAGGCAGCCGGCTGCGTTCGTTTCTCGTTCGGGTGGGACGCCGCACCGGGTGACGGCGAGCGGGCCGCCCTCGCCGTCGCCGAGGTCATCGACAGGCTGGGGTCCGTATGAGGGCGCTCGTTGCGATGTCGGGCGGCGTCGACAGCTCGGTTGCCGCCGCCCTGATGCTCGATGCGGGCTACGACGTCGTCGGGGTCACGCTCAAACAGTGGGAGGGTGCTGACGGTCAGATGCCCGTCGCAGGCTGTTGCACGCTGTCCGATGCCGAAGATGCGCGACGCGTTGCAGCCCAGCTCGGCATCCCGTACTACGTCCTCGACTACGTGGACGAGTTCACCGAGGCGGTGGTTGAGCCCTTTGCCAGGGACTACCTCGATGGCCTGACGCCGAACCCGTGCATCGAGTGCAATCGCAAGGTTCGCTTCCGCGCACTGCTCGATCGAACCGATGAACTCGGCTGTGACGTGCTCGTCACCGGGCACCATGCGCGCATCGAGGAGCACGAAGGGATCCATCGCCTTCGGATGGCGGTCGACGGCACGAAGGACCAGTCGTATGTGCTCCACATGCTCGATCAGAGGGCACTTGCGCGTGTCAGGCTTCCTGTCGGGGAGATGACCAAGGGTGACGTTCGTCAGCGTGCGAAGGATCTCGGGCTCAGGACGGCTTCCAAGCCTGACTCCCAGGACATCTGTTTCGTGACGTCGGGTGATTACAGGGACTTCCTCAGGGGTCATGTCGATGGTGTGTCCGATCCGGGCGACGTCGTCGACACGGAGGGGAACGTGGTCGGCCGCCATGAGGGGACTGCCTCGTTCACGATCGGGCAGAGGAAGGGCCTCGGCGTCGCCCTCGGCCATGCCCGATACGTCGTCGACATCGAGCCGCGCCAGCAGCGCATCACCATTGGACGCTACGAGGACCTCCTGACAGAGGGTTGCGTCGTGGGAGAGATGGCCTTCACGCACGAGCCGCTCGCAGATGGGGATGTGGTTGCGGTCAAGGTCAGGTACCGCGGCGACCCGGTGCCGGCAGAGGTCACCCGGGAGCGCGACCGTTGGATCTTCCGATTCTCCGAACGCCAGCCCCGCCCCGCGCCGGGCCAGACACTCGTCGCCTACGACGGCGAATACGTCCTCGGCGGAGGGACGATCCTGACGGATCGGTTCTCTGACATGGCCGTCAGGTAGCGTGCAGCCCGAGGAGGGCGGATGTCGGACATCGCGAAACGGTACAGGGAGCTGCTCGCGGAGCTGAACGAGCACAACTACCGCTACCACGTGCTCGACGCCCCGATCATCGACGACAACGCCTACGACCTGCTCTACAAGGAGCTCACGACCATCGAGAGGGAGCACCCTGAAGTCGTCTCCTCAGCGTCGCCCACGAGGCGGGTCGGGGACGAGCCGGTCGGGTCCTTCGCCGAGGTCACCCATCGATTGCGGATGTTCTCCCTCGACAACGCCATGTCCTTTGATGAGCTCGATGCGTGGCACACGCGCTTGACGTCGGTGCTCGGCCGCGAACCGTCGGGCTTCGTGTGTGAGCTGAAGATCGACGGCCTCGCCGTGTCGATCACGTACGAGGACGGCGTGCTCGTACGAGCCGCGACCCGCGGGGACGGCGTCGTCGGTGAGGACGTCACGGCAAACGTCCGGACGATCCGCTCCGTGCCGCTCCAATTGAGGGACGGCGCACCACCGATCATGGAGGTCCGCGGCGAGATCTACCTCCCCGTGTCGGAGTTCGCTGCCCTCAACGAGCGCCAGGCCGAGGCGGGGGAGCGACCGTACATCAACCCGCGCAACACGGCGGCAGGGTCGGTGAGGCAGAAGGACCCTGCGAAGACGGCTGACCGAAACCTCGCGGTGTGGATCTACCAACTCGGGTACATCGAGGGCGGCCCGCAGCTGGCGTCCCACAGCGGGCAGATGCGGTGGCTGTCGGACCTCGGGCTGCGGATCAACCCTGCCAACGCCACGGTCGCCGACTACGAGGGAGTCGTGCGGTACATCGAGGACGC
>JAWOGV010000081.1:0-2721 GCA_046496605.1 Acidimicrobiia bacterium
GCTCAGAAATAGCGAGACGCCCGCTCCAGCACCGAGCCCTCGATCACGAGCTCTCCACCCTCCTGTGATGCGTGAATCGAAATGGGAGCGCACGCCCCGATGTAATCCCACACCTCGTCCTCGATCGCGTATTCGAGCCGACACGCGACGCAGACGAGGTGTGTGCCCTCGACCACGAACCCGCGTTTGTACCTGTAACAGGCGTAGCAGGCGTCGAGGTGGGCGTGGAGGGTGCCGGTACCGTCGGCCCGCACGAGGAAGTTGATGTTCTTCCCGTCGTGGGTGAACGTGAAGAAGTGGACGGAGCCGTCGTCGACGCTCGAGCTTGGGATTCGGATGGCATCGCCGTCGAGCTCCAGCTGCTGGTGGTGGGTCGGAGGACCCGGCGAGCAGGCACCAACGGCAAGAGCGAGAAGGACGGTGCTGATGGCGTGCCGCATACGACCTCACGCTCACATTCGGAGGACGGCATCGGGGTCCATGACAGCGGCACGCCACGACGGGAAGAGGCTGGCGGCTGTGTAGGGAACCACGGTCAGTGCGATGCAGATCATCAGGGACGACGCGTCGAGTTGCGGACTCACGGCGAAGGCCGGAAACATGACCGACCAACCCTTGATGGTGCGGGCGAAGATGAAGCCGTCCCACCACAACAGGTGGACCAGGGCGATGGCGAGGCCCGAGACCAGCGAGATGACCGACACCACGGCACCTTCGAACAGCTTGAGCTCCATCACCTCGCCGGATTTCCAGCCGATGGCCTTGAGCAATCCGATGGTGCGGAACTCCTCCTCGGTGAGCCCGGTGCTCTTGTCCCAGACGAGGATCGCGAACGCCGCGACACAGGTCAGGAGTATGGACGCCCACAGACCGCCGCGCCAATCGAAGAGAGCGTCGTAGGTCTGCTGAATCTGGGACCGGGTAATCGTCCGCGTGTCGGGCCACCGCTCCAGGATCTTTCTCGCGACGCTGGCGATCTCGCTGGGGTTGTGGACCTCGACGGCAAGGTCGGTGCACAGGCCGTCGTCGATCCCGAAGATCCGGCGCAGGTCGTCGGTCGTGAGGACCACCAGGTCATTGGTGAGAAGCGCCGACGAAGCGGTGAAGACGCCGGCGACGCGAGGAGCGAACAGCGTGCCGTCCGAGCGCCGGATGGGGAAGCGGTCGCCGGTCCCGAGAAAGCGGAGGTCGGCCAGGCCGCTCCCGACGACGCAGTATCCGTCGTCGAGACCGTCGAGGCTCAACCCGCTCCCCGCGAACTCGACGGAGCTTCGAGGCACGGAGTCGGCGCCCCAGAACGTCAAGGTGGAACCCGTCGGCGGGTCGAACGAGTAGCCCCACACCCTCGGCTGGACGGCGCCGACGCCGCGGATGCGGCGGATCTCGTCGGCGCGTTCGATCGGTATGAGCTCGTGACGCCCACCGCGCATCCGTTGGACGACGATCTCGGGCGACTCGGCCAGGAGATCGCGCGACTCACTGCGGAGTGCTCCGAGGTAGAGCAGCAGCGACGCGAGCACCGCGATGAGCAGGGAGTAGACGGCGATCACCACCATCGTCTTGGCCGCGTTCCGCCGCAGCCCGGCGATCGCGAAATCGAGGATGCGGAGATGCCTGTTCACGGCGCGGCTCTTTCCGCTGGGCCCTGGAAAGCCGACATCGAGCTCGTCGGAGGCTGCATGACGGAGCCGGCGGGAAAGTGCTCGATGGCCGCGGGGTGCTCGCTGTGGGGCGCGAAATAGTCGGACTGCGACGGATGGCGCGTGTAACTGGTGCCGGGCGCGAGCGCGAGGTCGGTCAGCCGCAGCTCCCGGACCAGAGTCCGGTTGATATCGCGGTGCTGCTCCTGCTTCCGTCCGTCTCGGGCGGCGCCGCCGATGCTGAGGACAACCACCACCGCAGCTTCGACTGCTACCAGCAGGATGGCCGCCCGGGTCGGAACCCCGAATGATCGAAAGCCCATGATCAACCCTCGTCCCACGGGGCGAGCGACACGAAGTAGACGAGCAGTGCGTCGATCTCCCGCTCGTCGATGATGTAGCGCCACGCCGGCATCTGCAGGGGCGGCTCGGGCCCGGTGGGATCGACCTTCGATGAGTAGCGGCCCCGTCGGATGATCTCCCTCGCGTTCTCGAAGCGGGTTCGGACGACCGGGAACAGGTGAATGTCGGGAGGCTCCTCCAGAGAGTCGAGGTCGCCGGTCAGGGTCACCAGCTCGATGAACGCTGCGGCATCTTCCGGGGATTCGAGGAACAGCTTCTGCGCGGTGGTGTTGTGCGCCGGGACGGGGCTGTTGGCCGAGTTGTGGTTGGTGATGCCGCCCCGCCCCTCGGGACCGTGGCAAGTGACGCACCCCTTTTCGAGGTAGAGGTATGACCCGGCGTCCACGAGGTCGGCGCCATCGGGCTGCGGAAGTTCGTCGGGACGGCACAGCGTGCACAGGATGGGCGGAGGCTCGACCGGCGTCTCGCCGTCGCGGCTGACCACGATCCAGCCCCGCATGTAGAAGTGGCAGCCGCCGCACATCGACGTGCAGTAGTACTGGAAAACGCCGCTGCGCCCGGCGGTGAAACGAACGGTGACGGTGTGTCCGGGCTCGACGTCCACCGGGCCGACCGAAAACTCCGGAAGATAGAACCGGTGGAAAACATCACCGCTCCGCAGGTGGATGATGACCTCGTCGCCTTCCCTGACGTACAAGGTGGCGGGTTGGAAGCGTTT
>JAWOGV010000096.1:0-4012 GCA_046496605.1 Acidimicrobiia bacterium
CGATCGCGGATCTGACGGGACGTGAGGAACGAGCCGTCCTTCCCGGCGAGTGGCGAGGTGTTGACCCCGAACGTCATGCGCAACACGGGTTCGTCGACCTTGAGCCTCGGGAGGGGCTTGGGATCCTTCACATCGGCGAGGGTGTCGCCGATCTCGACCTCGGGGAAACCCGCGACGACGAAGAGGTCGCCCGCGGTTCGATCCGCAACGTCGACACGCCCGAGGCCCTCGAAGCCCATCAGTTGGGTGAGCCTGCGCTTGAGGGGCGGCTCCTCCTCGTTGGCGTGGCAGAGGGCCACCTGCTCACCGCTGCGAAGCGTCCCCTCGACGACCCGTCCGATCGCGAGCCTTCCCAGGTAGTCCGATGCGTCGAGGTTCGTGACGATCGCCTGCAAAGGAGCATCGGAGTCACCGGAAGGGCCGGGGATCGTCTCGACGATCGCATCGAGCAGGGGGCCGAGGTCGGCATCGTCCGGCGGGATGCCGAGGCCCGCGATCGCGCGCCCTTCGCGTGCGATCGTCGAGATGATGGGGAACTCGATGTGTTGGTCGGCTACGTCGAGGTCGAAGAACAGCTGGTAGATCTCGTCGACCACCGCATCGATGCGGGCGTCCTTGCGGTCCACCTTGTTGACGACAACCACGGTGGGAAGGTGCAGGGCGAGGGCCTTCTGGAGGACGTAGCGGGTCTGGGGCATCGGACCCTCGGCCGCGTCGACGAGGAGCAGCACGCCGTCGACGAGTGCCAGCGCCCGCTCGACCTCACCACCAAAGTCGGCGTGGCCGGGTGTGTCGACGAGGTTGATGCGCGTCCCGTGCCATTCCACCGATGCGGCCTTGGCGAGGATGGTGATCCCTCGCTCGCGTTCCTGGGCATCGGAGTCCATCACCCGATCGACGAGCGCGTCGTGCTCGGCGAACACGCCGGTCGCGCGCAGCATGGCATCGACCAGCGTGGTTTTGCCATGGTCGACGTGCGCGATCAGCGCGACGTTGCGGAAGGGGGCAGCGGACATCGAACCGTGAGCCTACGCCGACTCACGTCGTTTGCATTCCTGGCATGCCTCGTCAATGCCCTCTGCGGGCACCCGGCGTCGGGGCACGAGGCGACGCAGTCAGGGGCAGGTGGCGACGAGAGTTCCTTCGACGGCGTCCAAGCCGTCGGACTGGCCGTCGATGAAGCCGGCCGTCGCGCTGATGTCCTTTCCACTGACAACGACGAACTCCGCAGGCTCACCCGACATCTCGGCGGTGAAACTGTCCGCGGAGAGGTCGACCGAGGGGTTCTCGAAGTCGGTGATGTCGTTCAGCGAGACGGAGTGCCCGAAACCGTCGACCGAGACGTAGAGCTGGAGGCCGTCCTGGATGGATGACAGCACGAACTCAGCATCCGGGTCGCCGATCTGGTCGGGTCCGAACGCGCACAGGAGCTTGTCGAAGGTCCAGGTTTGTTCGCCGACCTCCAGCGTGGCGGAACCACCGCCCTCAGACTCCTGCAGGCCTTCCAAGGATTCCGCGAGCCCTTCGGCGAACTCCTCAGGTGATTCCGAGTCCGCCGGCGAATCGACCGTCGACGTGGGTGCCGCCTCCGCACCGCCATCCGCATCGTCGGATCCGCCACATGCCGTTGCGACGAGCAGGATGGCAGCTGCCAGGGATGCCGCCCTCACGTATGGAATTCCACGCATCTGTTCCACCTCCTGCGCCCGTTGGGGCGCGCGCTCGGGGCGCTCGGATCATTGCTTGCGGCATGGATCGTAGCGATTGCCGTCGAGGGCTGCCGGTGGAAGGCGAGGGGCGTCACCGAGCCGGGGACGGTGAGCAGAGGCGTCGGACCGCCTCGACCAGGACCGAGGCGACCGTCGATGCCTCGGCCAACGCGATTCGTTCGTCTGCGGCGTGCGCGGTTGCGACGTCGCCGGGCCCGTAGACGACGGCGGCCGCGCCACCCTCGCGGATCCACAGCGCCATGTCGCATCCGAACGGCACGCCGACGGCGTCTGGCCTACGACCGGTCACGGCATGTGCGGCGCCCCGGATCGTCTCGACGAGCGGATGGTCCACGTCGATGGACGACGACCCGAAGGCCGCACCGGTCCGCTCGATCCTCGGCGGGTGGCCGACGAGCCACGGGTCGTCGGCGATGGCCGCACGCAGCGTCCGTTCGAAGCGGGCCTCGGCCTCGGCGATCGTCTCGCCGATCGTCACGCCAACCCTGATCTCGGCCGTGACCCGATCCATCACGTTGGACGCCCACACGCCGCCGCGCACGACGCCGATGGTCGTCGGATACGGCAGGTCGAGGAGGGCCATGACGGGGTGCACCTCGCCGGTGTTGACCTCGGCCTCGAGGGAACCGAGGGCCCGATGAACGGTGATGAGGTGGTCGAGGGCGGATTCGCCCCCGAGGCGGGTTGCCGCGTGCGCTGCGCGTCCGGGGATCTCGATCGTGTATGTGAGCGCACCGCCGTGGGCAACGACGACCTGGGGCCCGTTCGGACCCGAAGTGGGCTCGGTGAGGATCACATGGTCCCCCGTCCAACCACGCCGGATGGCCGACAGCGTTCCGGTCCCCCCGTCCTCCTCGCCCGGCACCACGACGATCCGAACCTCCCCGGCGAACCCCCTGTCACCTGCCGCGATCTCGGTGAAGGCCTCCACGGCGGCGACCACACCGGCCTTCATGTCCGCTGCGCCGCGGCCATAGAGGACATCGTCGACGAGCTCACCCGCAGGGTCGGTGCTCCAGGCTGCGAGGTCGCCGACCGGCACGACGTCGACGTGTCCGGTGAGAACGACCGTTGGGCCCGGTCGGGTGCCGACGATCCTGGCGGCGACGACGGGTATGTCGTCGCGCTCGACCTCCCTGCCCGGGTAGGCGGGATCGGCCTCGAGGTCCGACATCGCATCGACCCACACATCGACCTCGTCGGCGACCGGGACGAGCCAGGACGTGACCAGGTCGATGGCCTCGTGCTCATGACCCGTCGGCGACGACGTCGCGACGAGTTCGACGGTGCGGTTCCTGATCCGGTCAGCGTCCACGCGTCTCCCTCCGGCGGCCGTCAGCGTACCCGCGCCTTGCGCTGGGGGACACGGGATGAG
Source organism: Acidimicrobiia bacterium (assembly GCA_046496605.1). Taxonomy (GTDB): domain Bacteria; phylum Actinomycetota; class Acidimicrobiia; order Spongiisociales; family UBA5794; genus SZUA-442. The sequence continues at coordinate 3,106 of JAWOGV010000096.1, forward strand.
GTGACGCTACGGCCAGATGCCACGCTGCTCGGTTGCGGTGCGGCATCGCCCCACGGCTACGACGTGGGCCGCGATGCGCATCGTCGGATGCGCGATGTCATCGTCGGTGCCCGTCGCCTCCTGCCACGCGGCACGGTAGAAGTCCACACGATCGAGAAGTGCGGCCCTGGTCGTGACGACCGCATCGGGCCTCACGCATCGTCGCCCTGAGCCGATCCTGGATCTCGGACTCGCTCCACTGTTCGTGCGCGAGGTTCTGTGTCCACTCGAAGTACGACACGACGACGCCACCCGAGCAGCTCAGGATGTCGGGGATGACAGGAATGCCGCGTTCGGCGAGGATGTCGTCGGCTTCCGGTGTCGTCGGGCCGTTCGCCGCCTCGATCACGACCTTGGCCTGTACGCGCCCGGCGTTGGCGGTCGTGATCTGGGTTTCGAGGGCCGCCGGGATCAGGATGTCGCAGGGAACCTCCAGCACCTCCTTCGGACCGAGATCCGTCGTGCCGGCTGTCCCGACGACCGTACCGGTGGTGTCCTTGTGGTGCTGCACCTCTGACAGGTCGAGGCCATCGGGTGCGTGGACGCCGCACCTGGAGTCACTGACCGCGACGATCCGGGCACCGGCGTTCGCGAAGATCCTCGCAGCGTGCCGTCCGGCGTTGCCGAAGCCCTGGATCGCAACGTCGGCTCCTTCGATACTCGCGATGTCGAGGAGCGCCCCCATCTCCACCATGTGCTCGAGCACGTAGAACAGCCCCTGGGCGGTCGCGGAGTCACGACCGTGCGATCCGCCAAGGTCGAGGGGCTTTCCCGTGACCACCGGCAGGTTGTTCTGGCCGGGGTGCATCATCGAGTAGGTGTCGTAGATCCAGGCCATCGTCTGGGCGTCCGTGTACACGTCGGGCGC
>JAWOGV010000392.1:0-5496 GCA_046496605.1 Acidimicrobiia bacterium
TGCGACGGCGGGTTCGTGGGGATCCCCGATCGCTACCCTCCCGGATGCCACCCGATGGGAGTTGATGACCATGCCCGATGTCGGCGCCGTGCGAGCGGCCATCGAACGCGTCGAGGACCCCGAGATCCACCGATCCCTCGGCGACCTGGGCATGGTGCGGGAGCTGGAGGTCACCGAAGGTCTCGTATCCGTGCTGATCGCGCTGACCATCCCCGGATGCCCGCTCAAGGACCAGCTGAATGCCGATGTGACAGCTGCTGCGATGGGCGTGGAGGGGGTCACGGGCGTTGAGGTCTCGTTCACCTCGATGACGGACGAGGAGCGCGCGGCGTTGTCGGCAGATCTCCGTGGCGGGTCGGCGCAGAGCCGCGAGGTCACGATCGGCAAGCCCGGAAGCAAGACACGGGTGATCGGTGTCGCGTCTGGCAAGGGTGGCGTCGGCAAGTCGTCCGTGACCGCGAACCTCGGCGTCGCGCTCGCAGCCCAGGGCCTCAGGGTCGGCATCATCGACGCCGACGTGTGGGGTTTCTCGATACCGAAGATGTTGGGCGTGAACCGGCCCCCGACCGTCATCGACGACATGCTGTTGCCGCCAGAGGCGCACGGGGTCGCCGTGATCTCGATGGACTTCTTCGTCCAGCCCGATCAGGCCGTGGTTTGGCGGGGTCCGATGCTCCACAAGGCGCTCGAGCAGTTCCTCGTGGACGTCCACTGGGGAGACATCGACTATCTGCTGATCGACATGCCTCCCGGAACCGGTGACGTGGCGATCTCGATCAGCCAGTACCTGCCCCGCTCGGAGATCCTCGTCGTGACGACCCCCCAGCCGACGGCACAGCGCGTTGCGGCGCGCGCCGGACTCATGGCTCGCAAGGTGAACCAGGACATCATCGGGATCGTCGAGAACATGTCCTGGTTCACCGGAGACGACGGCAAGCGATATGAGATCTTCGGCAGCGGTGGAGGGCAGTCGCTCTCCGAACAGCTCGAGGTGCCCCTCCTCGGCCAGATCCCGCTCGTGACGGCGCTTCGCGAAGGGGCCGACGATGGCCGTCCGATCAGCGTGGTCGATCCGGGCGGAGAGGCTGCCCTGGCGTTCACGGCCCTCGCTGAGGAGGTCGTGGCACGGGGCCCGAGACTCAGATCACACCCGGAGCTCGTCATCTCGTGACGGGTAGCATCGTGTCCGAAAGGGAGGACCGCCAATGAGCGATACGTTCAAGGTCAGGATCGGTGTGGCTTCGGCCCGTGAACTCGAACTCGAGGTGAGCGAGACCCAGATCGTCATCGATGCATACACGCAGGCCGTCAAGACGTCGGAACCCGTTCTGTGGGTCACCGATGCGCGGGGCCATCGGTTCGGTATCGCCGTCCAGTCGATCGCCTTCATCGAGTTCGACAAGCCCCAGGAACGTGGTGTGGGGTTCGGGCGATCCTGACATCGGGCGTTTCAGCGCAAACAGAAAGGACCCGGCTCCTGATGCCGGGTCCTTCGTACGAGTACGGTGATCGCTCGCTCGCTCAGCTCGCGTGGCGTGCCCTGCGCCGTTCAGCCAACCACCGCTTGCGGTACCGGCGACGATCGTCCTCGGGCAGTCCGCCCCACACTCCTGCCTCCTGATTCGTCTCGAGTGCGTAGAGGAGGCACTCCTCGGCGACGGTGCATGCACTGCAGATCGTTGTCGCACGTTCGATCATGTCGATGGCAGGTCCTGTGGTTCCGACCGGAAAGAAGATGTCAGGATCCGAGTCGCGACAGGCTGACAGCTCTCTCCAATCGGTGACGGTGAGCACGGAGCGTCTCCTTGGCGTGGTTGGGGCGGGGGCAATGTGAAGTTTTTCACAAACCTCTGGCAGTGTCAAACGGTTCTTGGTCCCGGTGACTCCGCGGCCGAGAACGACCCATGCATGCGCGGGGCGATGGCCCGAGGGCGACGGTGAGCACCCGATATCTAGGCTTGGCCACACACACGTGCCGAGCCATGGAGCCATCGCATGACGATCCAGGAGCGCCTCGCCGTCGACCAGACGACGGCGATGAAATCGAAGGACAAGCCCACGCTGAACGCCATACGTTCCGTTCAGGCCGAGGTCTCGATGGCGAAATCCGCAGCGGGGTTCTCGGGTAGCGTCAACGATGACCTGTACATCGCCACGATCACCACCTACGTGAAGCGCATGGACAAGGCGAGGGCTGAATACGAAGCCATGGGTGATGCGGGCGCACAACAGGCGTCCGAGCTCGCTTTCGAGATCGACTACCTGACCCGCTTCCTCCCCGTGAAGCTCGACGAGACGGCGACCCGGATGCTCGTCGAACGGACGATCGCCGATCTCGGTGCGACGTCAGGGACGCCGATCGGACAGATCATCGGCACAGTCATGAAGTCGGGCGAGGACGTCGATGGCGCCCTCGTCAACCGGATCGTCCGCGAGGCGCTCGAGAGCCAGTAACGGAACCAGCCGCGCCGTACGTGCCCCAGGCAGGATTCGAACCTGCGCTCCCGGCTCCGGAGGCCGATGCTCTATCCCCTGAGCTACTGGGGCGCACGCCGATTGTAACCTTGCCCATCCGCCACCGGCCCTCGAAGGCGGATTCCCGACCGAGCGAGGCCATGTCGATCCAGTCCATCCTCACCGAGCGATTCGCCGACGCGTTCGCCGCCCACGGGGCAGAGCGGGCCTTCGGCGAGGTCGTCGCGTCCCAGCGCCCGGAGCTCGCGGACTTCCAGTGCAACGGTGCGATGGGTGCAGCGAACCAGGTCGGCAGACCACCGAGGGAGCTGGCGGCCGATGTCGTCGCGAGCGTCGTGATCGCAGACGTCGCCGAGGTGTCCATCGCGGGTCCGGGATTCATCAATATCGTCCTCCGCCCGGACACCATCGGGTCCACCATCTCGGAGATGGCGGGCGATGCGAGGCTCGGTGTGCCGGCGGTGAGCCCTGCCCTGACCGTGGTCGTCGATTACGGCGGCCCGAACATGTCCAAGGCCCTCCACGTCGGCCACCTTCGTGCAGCTGTCATCGGGGAGTCCATCAAGCGGCTCTTCCGGTTCCTCGGTCACCGCACCATCGGGGACATCCACATGGGGGACTGGGGAATGCCGATCGGGCAGCTCATCGTGGAACTCGAGGATCGGATGCCCGGTCTTCCGTACTTCGACAAGGCCTATGACCCCGCATCCGAAGGACCCTACCCCGAGGACTCCCCCGTCACCCTCGAGGACCTGTCCGATATGTATCCGACGATCACCCGTCGGTGTGCCGAGGATCCCGCGGTTGCGGAACGGGCACGACGAGCGACGTTCGACCTCCAGAACGGGAGGGTCGGGTACCTCGCGCTGTGGAGGCACTTCCACGACGTGTCCGTCGCCGAGCAGACGAAGGACTTCGAGCAACTCGGCGTCGAATTCGATGTCTGGTACGGGGAGTCCACCGTCAACGATCGGCTTCAGCAGATGGTGGAGGATCTCCTCGCCGGCGGCATCGCACGGGTGAGCGATGGGGCGGTGATCGTCGATGTCTCAGAGCCCACCGACAAGAAGGAGCTTCCCCCGCTGCTGCTCACCCGCTCCGATGGCTCCTACCTGTACTCGACGACCGACCTTGCCACCATCGACATGAGGGTGAAGGACATGGGGATGGACCTCGGCCTGTATGTCGTCGACGCACGCCAGGGACTGCACTTCGAACAGGTCTTCCGGGCCGCTCGGCGAGCCGGCATCGCGGGTGACGGGGTGCAACTCGAACACATCGGCTTCGGAACCGTGAACGGTGTGGATGGCAAGCCGTTCAAGACCCGAGAAGGTGGCGTGCTCCGCCTCGGTGACCTGATCGACCTCGTCACCGATGCTGCTCGATCACGGCTGAGGGAGGCGCACATCGCCGACGATTACCCCGCCGACGAGCAGGAGGCGATCGCGAGGAAGGTGGGGCTCGCTGCGCTCAAGTTCGGCGACCTCTCGAATCACCGCACGTCGAACTACGTCTTCGACATCGACCGGTTCTCCGCGTTCGAGGGCAAGACGGGTCCCTACCTCCAGTACTCGGCGGTCAGGATCATGTCGATCCTCCGGAGGGCAGCCGATGCCGAGCTCGTGGCCGGGCCTGTTGTCTCCCCGTCGTTGGACGCCGAACGTGCGCTGATGCTGAGGCTCGTCCGCCTTCCTGAGATCCTGGAGCGGGCAGCGGACCTCCGAGGCCCGAATGTGATCGCCGAGTACGCGTACGAAGTCGCCACCGACTTCAGCCGCTTCTACGAGCACTGTCACATCCTCAACGAGCCGGATCGACTGCGTCAGGCCTCATGGCTGACGCTGGTGGATACGACCCTGCGCACCCTTGCGCTCCTTCTCGATCTCCTGGGGATCGACGTCCCGGAGCGTATGTGATCACGGGAGGGCCCGTCCCGCTGCAGCTGCTGCCGTCCGGGGCGAGCCATCCGGGCGACACACTCCACATCGCGGGATGTGACGTCATCGAGCTCGCCGAGCGCTTCGGGACGCCGCTGTTCGTGTACGACGAGCAGCATCTCATCGACAGGTGTCGCGAAGCGGTCGGCGCGTTCCCCGGTGGCGTCGCGTACGCATCGAAGGCCTTCCTGTGCAAGGCGATGGCGCGCCTCGCGTACGACTCGGGAATGGACATCGACGTCGCAACGGGAGGCGAGCTGTTCGTGGCACGTGCCGCCGGCGTACCCGCTTCTCGCATGGTCCTGCATGGGAACAACAAGTCCGACGAGGAACTCGCGTACGCGATCGACGAGGGCATTGGCCGAATTGTGGTCGATTCGTTCGACGAGATCGATCGGATCCGGTCGATCGCCCCTGCCTCTGCGCCCCTGCGGGTTCTCCTACGATTGAATCCGGGCGTCGAGGCCCACACGCACGAGTACCTCCAGACAGGTGCCATCGATTCGAAGTTCGGGTTTCCGATGGTGGAGGGCATAGCGGATCGTGCCGTCGAGGCGATCGAACAGTCGCCATCGATGACGCTCGCGGGATTCCATGTCCATGTCGGCAGCCAGGTCTTCGATGTCGCCTCGTTCGCCAGGGCGATCGCCGCGATCGCGCCGTTCAACGCCGGAGCAGGTGTCGAGGAGGTCTCGATCGGCGGAGGCCTCGGTGTCGCCTACGTCGACGGTGAGGAGAGCCCGTCGATCGCGCAGTGGGGGAGAGTCGTCCACGACGCCGCTGCCGACGCGGGGATCACCGCCCGCATCAGCGCAGAGCCCGGGCGATCCATTGTCGCGGACGCAGCGGTGACGGCCTACACCATCGGCACGATCAAGGACATCCCCGGAACGCGCACATATGTGGCCGTGGACGGGGGCATGTCGGACAATCCTCGACCTGTCCTGTACGGGAGCGGATACGAGGCGTTCCTTGCCAGGGCTGTAGGCGCCCAGCGGCCGAGAGTCGTGAGAATCGTGGGAAAGCACTGCGAGTCGGGGGACTTCATCGTCCGCGACGCTCGGCCGCTGGGCGCCTACAGCCC
>JAWOGV010000153.1:0-4294 GCA_046496605.1 Acidimicrobiia bacterium
GACGTCACGAACAGGATGTCGAGACGGCTACCCCCGAAGGCGGCCATCGTCGGATTGCCGACGGGAAGGTCGATGATCCTGTCCACGGCACCGTCGGGTGTGAGGCGGGCGATCGCCGAACCGAACACGCACGCCGTCCAGTAGCAGCCCTCTGCGTCCACGCATCCGCCGTCGGGCTGCCCCGGCAGATCGGAGAAGTCCGTGAACACCTTTCGATTCCGCGGTTCCCCCGTGTTCGGATCGTATTCATAGGTCCAGATCGTGTCGGCGATCGTGTCGGCGAAGTACATGGTCCGGCCGTCCGGGGAGAAGGCGAGTCCGTTCGAAACGCCGATGGCTCGCCGATACTCACCACTGGTTCCGTCCGGGTCGACGCGGTGCAGGACACCCGAGGACTCGGATGCGTCCTCGTGCATGGATCCCACCCAGAACCGTCCCTGCCGGTCGCACCTCCCGTCGTTGAGCCGGTTCGCGGGCCCTCCCGTCTCGAGGTGCAGCCAGTCCTCCGTCGCACCGGTCGACCATTCGAGGAACACCAGGGCATCCTCGACCGCCACCAGCAGGCGGTCGGTGTCATGGGTCAGGGCCATCGATCCTGGACGACCGCTGAGGCGGCGGGTGCGACGCTCGCCGATGGACGGGTCGAAACGGTTGATACAGCGCCCATCGATGTCGATCGTGTACAGCACGTCGGTGCGCCGATCCCATACGGGGCACTCGCCGAGAAGGTCAGGCTCACGTCCGACGACCTCGATCACGGTTCCCTCCGCTGCCTCACGATGCCTACCAGGGGCGAGCCACGATGCTAGACAGTGATGATGACCGGCATGCCTGAGGACCGCGTGATCGTCGTCACCGGCGCGACCGGGATCGCGGCTGCGTGTGCACAGCGCATCGGAGCCATGGGCGCCACCGTGTTCACGATCTCCTTGGCGGACGCCGAGTGCGAACTCCTCCATGAGCGGATGGACGAACTCGGCATCGACCACGCGTGGGCGTCGGCAGATCTCCGTGACGAATCCGCAGCCGTGCGCGCGTTCACGGCATGCCTCGAGCGCTTCGGCCGGATCGACGGCCTCGTGTGCGTCGCCGGTGGAAGCGGGCGAGCGTTCGGCGACGGCACGATCGACACGATCGCCCTCGATGCATGGACGGCGACACTCGACCTCAACCTCACGACGACGTTCCTGTCGGTTCGTGAGACCGTCAGGCACATGCTCGCCCGCGAGGGAGGAGGCTCGATCGTGATCGTGTCGAGTGTGCTCGCCGAGCATCCTTCTCCCTCACGGTTCGGGACCCACGCCTACGCGGTCGCCAAGGGCGGTCAACTCGCCCTGGTTCGCACGACGGCCGCCGCCTACGCGTCGCGCGGCATTCGTGTCAACGCCGTCGCCCCGTCGGTCGTCCGCACCCCGATGTCCGAGCGCGCCCAGGCGGACCCCGAACTCGTCCGATACGTCGAGGCGAAACAGCCCCTCACACAGGGGTTCCTCGATCCCGACACGGTCGCCGCCGCTGTTGCATATCTCGTGTCCGAGGACGCCGCAGCCGTGACCGGGCAGGTACTCACCGTCGACGGCGGTTGGAGCATCACCGAGGTCGGGTCGTGAGCCGGATACCCCTTCCCGATGAGATCACGGCGACCAGGGTGATCGCCATCGCTCGACGGGTTCCCACAGAGCGTCTGATCGTCGTCGCTGACCTCCTCTCGAGCGCGGGCCTCACCGTCCTCGAGATCACCCTCGATTCCGAGGATGCGCTCGGCTCCATCGAGCGCCTCGCGCATGGCTCGATGCTCGTGGGTGCGGGCACCGTTCGCACGCCGGAGCATGTGGCCCGTGCGCGTGAGGCAGGCGCCCGATTCATCGTGTCCCCTCACACGAGCGCAGCCGTGATCGACGCTGCAGCCGAACATGGACTCCCCGTGATGGCGGGAGCGATGACTCCGACCGAGGCGGTCGCAGCCTGGGATCTGGGGGTCAGCGCCGTGAAGCTGTTTCCCGCCTCGGTCGGCGGCCCGGAGTTCCTTCGGAGCCTCACCGGACCCCTCGGCGACGTCGCATTCATTCCGACGGGAGGCGTCGATGCCTCGAATGCGCGCCACTACCTCGCGGCGGGCGCCGTGGCCGTGGGCGTCGGGGGATGGCTGACCGGTCTCGAAGACCTCGACTCGACTCGTGCCCGCGCTCAGGCACTCGCCGGGATCAGTCGTCCGGGCTGACGAGCTCCTCGCGGCGCATCGCCGCGCTCGGAACCTCGCCCGCGAGGAACCTGTGGTCCCTCGTCGGTGATTCGACGGCAGCGAGGGCAGCCCCGACGGCGCCCGCCGTCGATCCGAGGGTCGCGCCGACCACCTCGATGAGATCCCTCGGCACGAGTGTGACTCGGTCACGGACGGCCCGGCCGATCGCCTCGATGAGCGTCGCCCCCGTCGCAGCGCCACCGCCGATCACGATGCGCTCGGGTCCGACCATGGTGACGATGTTCGCGATCCCGATTCCGAGGTATCGGATCGCCGAATCGAGGGAGGCGATCGCATCGGGATCGCCCCGATCGGAGGCGGCGAGCACCTCCTCGAAGCTCTCCAATCCTGCACGGGCAGCGATCATGGGTGGACGGGTCAGTGCTTCCATGCACCCGGGGTTCCCGCAGCCACACACAGGACCATCCGGCTCGAGCGTCTGATGACCGACCTCGCCTGCGATCCCGAATGCCCCGAAGTGGAGTTGCCCGTTGATGAACAGGCCTCCCCCGACCCCGGTGCCGAGGGTGATGCACGCAACCGTGGAGCATCCTGCTCCTGCTCCCACCGTCGCCTCTGCGAGGGTGAACGCCCTGGCGTCGTTGATCAGCGTGGCGGGAACGCCGACTCCCTCGGCAATGCGGTGCCTGAGGGGGAAAACCTCCCATGGGCCGGGGAGGTTGGTGAAGAACACGATCTCGCCGCTCGCGAAGTCGAAAAGGCCGGGCACCCCGACTCCCACGCCGGCGACCGATCCGCCCTCGGCGATGATCGATCGCCCGAGCTCGACCATCGTGGCGGTCACCGCGTCCGGGCCCGCATCGGCGTTGGTCCGCGAGCTCGCAGTCGTGAGGATGCTGTAGTCGCCGTCGACCTGTTCCACGATGGCGGCCTTGACGTTGGTACCGCCGAGGTCGAGGCCGAGGTATCGGGTCACGGTGCGGGCTCGGTCTCGCCGCGGTACATCATCGCGTCGAACTCGTACCGCTCGGCGGCGTAGAGGGTCTCCGTGTGCTCGAGGGGCAGGTCGTCCTGATCCGAGATGACCCGGCGTTCGACGAGGACGACGCCCGAGGTGGGGAGGTCGAGGAGCTCGCGCTCGCGCTTCGTCGCCCGTCGTGCGCTGACGAGGGCATGTGCCTTCACGGGTGAATGGCCGAGCCGTTCGAAGACGCTGTGGAGGGAAGCCGACGAGAGGTCGGCCTCGAGCACGGCTGCACAGTTCGGTGAGATGATCGCCCTCTCGATCGCCATCGGCTTGCCGTCGGCGAACCGAAGACGCTCGAGGACGACGGTGCCGTCACCGGTGGTCAGCCGAAGCGCCTTCATGTCCTCGGGAGATGGTTCGACCGAGCCGAACTCGAGGATCTCCGAAGTCGCTGCAAGGCCGCGCCTTCGCATGTTCTCGGTGAACGACAGGGGGGAGCCCAGGTACCTGTGGATCCGCCTCGGGGACCGGAAGGTCCCGTGACCTCGCTTGCGATACACGAGCCCCTCGTTCACGAGCTGCTGGACGGCTTGGCGCGCCGTCATGCGGGATACACCGAAGCGGTCGCACAGTTCGGCGTCCGAGGGCATCCGGGCGTCGGGTTCCGTGTCCCCCGCCAGCTCCCGGAGATAGGAAGCGATCTCTTCGTACCGGGGCTTCGCATCGCTCATGGGATCGTCAAATGCATGGGATCGTCAAACACATGGGATCGTCAAACCTAGTCCGTGCCACTCCGATTGACCTGTCTATACAACCGAGCCTAACCTGTCTATACATTTCGAGCACGGCATCGTAGAGGACACCAGCCATGAAGCCCAGGACGGCGGGAATGTGGATCGCAGCGGGCCGGGAGATCCTCGACCGCATCGAGACCACGCAGATGGACGCGATCGGGCGAGCGGCGGCCATCTGCGCGGACTCGATCGCTGCGGGCGGCCTGGTCCACCTCTTCGGAACGGGCCACTCGCGCATCCCCATCGAGGAGATGTTCCCGAGATACGGCTCGTATCCGGGATTCAATCCCATCGCCGAACTCTCGATGACCTTCCACACGCAGGTCGTCG
>JAWOGV010000225.1:0-3660 GCA_046496605.1 Acidimicrobiia bacterium
TACCGAACACTGAGGCTTCACGAAAGGGGCCACCAATGCGCATCGCCGTCACGGGAGCCACTGGATACATCGGCGGTCGCCTCGTACCCCAGCTCCTTACGGCCGGGCACGACGTGGTCTGCCTGGCTCGCACTCCGGCCAAGCTCGCCGACCTCCCATGGGTCGACAAGGTCGAGGTGGTCGCTGGCGACTTGGTTCGCAGCGACGACCTCCACGCGTCGCTCGCAGGGTGTGATGTGGCCTATTACCTCGTCCACTCGATGGGAGGTGGCGAGGGATTCGAGGAAGACGACCGCCTCGCCGCCACACGATTCTCCGAGGCGGCGCACTCTGCGGGGGTCAAGCGGATCATCTACCTCGGCGGGCTGGGGATCGACGACGGATCCCTGTCACGGCACCTGGCGAGCCGCCACGAAGTGGGACAGGCGCTTGCATCGGGCGGTGTTCCGGTCACGGAGTTCCGCGCCGCGGTGATCATCGGATCGGGGTCGATGTCGTTCGAGATGCTCAGGCACCTCACCCAGGTCCTGCCTGCGATGACGACCCCGAAGTGGGTTCGCACCCGCTGCCAGCCGATCGCCATCCGAGATGTGCTGTCCTACCTCGTTGCCGGCATCGATGACGATCCCCCCGGCCACACCATCTACGAGATCGGCGGGCCGGACGTACTCACCTACGAGGAGATGATGCAGACCTATGCGTCGGTCGCCGGTCTCCCGAAGCGGCTGATCATCCCGGTCCCCGTGCTGTCGCCCGGGCTGTCGTCCCTGTGGATCGGGCTCGTCACACCCCTCCCTGTCAATGTCGCACGCCCGCTCGTCGATTCGCTCAAGCATGAGGTCATCGTGTCCGACACGGCCGCAGAGGATCGGTTCGACATTCGACCCATCGACTTTCGGACCTCGGTCGAGCTTGCGGTCAATATCGCCGACGGGTTGAAGGCACCGACGCGCTGGTCGGACGCCGAGGCCTCCCCCGCGCGACCGATGGACGCTGATCCGTCCTGGAGCGGAGGGACACTGTTCGAGGACCGCCGGACGATTCACACCCATGCCTCGGCCGCCGATGTGTATTGGGCGTTCAGCCGTATTGGCGGCGAGGTCGGCTACTACGGATTTGGCTGGGCATGGGCTCTGCGCGGCCTCATCGACACGCTGGTCGGCGGCGTCGGGTTGCGACGAGGACGGCGCCATCCGACCGAGATACGTCCAGGGGATGCCATCGACTTCTGGCGCGTCGCCGACGTCACCGAGGGCAGTCGCCTCGAGCTTGCAGCCGAGATGAAGCTACCGGGCGACGCGTGGCTCATCTGGAGCGTCGAACCCGCACCCTCGGGATCGGTGCTCCACCAGGAGGCGTTCTTCCGTCCGAGGGGCCTGTTCGGTCGCCTCTACTGGTACGCCGTCCTCCCCTTCCACGGCCCGATATTCGGCCGGATGCTGCGACGCATCGCTGCCGCCGCCGAGGAACGCACCGAGATCGTCACTACATAGCGGCTGCCTGCCCGCCGGGTCACCGGCTACCCGGGAAGCGCGGCGACGTACGTGATCTCGAGTTCCTCGATCGGTGCGGCCGGGACGGGGCGGTACGTGGCCCCCTTCCGCCACAGTTTGATCGCTTCCCAGTGGATGCCGCCGACGACCTTGAGGGTGAGGAGCGGGCTCGTGAAGAACTGCCTGATGAGGTTGCGGGTCGTGAGCTCGGTCCGATGACCGGTCTGGGAAGCCGTGAGGAGCCTTGACCCCTCCTCGTCCAGATACTCGATCACGATCCCGTACTCGTCGGTCGGCGGTGTGAGCGAGATCCGGTACCGACCGATCTGGTCGAAGAACGGTGACACGTGGAGCGTCTTGTCGAACCCGTGTCGAGGCAGCTTGCCTCCTTCGAGACCCTCGGGTATCACCGCAAGGTGCGAGTGCGCATGGCCGAAGGTGTTGTGGACCTCGTACAGGACAGCGCGGAGCGTGCCACTTGCGTCGTACCCGAACCAGACGGTGATCGGGTTGAACGTGTACCCGAGGATGCGGGGGAAGACCAGCATCCTCACCGCGCCGCCGTCGAGGTCGATACCTGCACGTGCGAGGTGGCCGTCGAACCAGGCGCGCAGGTCCGATCCATCGCGGGGCCCGTGGTCGCGGTCGTGGAACGACACGAGGTTCCACGTGTTGTGGGAGAGCACAGGGATCCTTCGGGCGACCTGGTCGATCTCGTCGAGGTCGACCAGGAGCGACCACACGCCGTACCTCAATTGATGGCCCATGGGTTGGAAGCGGCGGTGACGCACGACCGACTCGTAGATTGCAGAGGCGGTCACGCGAGTGCCCATTGCCTGGCGGGTGCGGCATGGACGGCGGCCGTCGATACGGGGACGACGTCGTCGTGCCAGGGCGCTGGGGAGCCGAGGGCAGCGGCCACCGTCAGACCCGACTGGAGGCCATCCTCGTGGAAGCCGTACCCGAGGTGCGCACCGGCGAACCAGATCCGGTCCCGACCCTGGATGGACGGAATCTCTTGCTGGGCGCGATCGGTGGCGACGTCGAACTGCGGGTGCATCGTCACCCAGCGGTCGAGCACCTTCGATGGATCGACGCTGCCGCCGGGGTTGAGCGTGACGATGACGTCGGTGTCGCTGTCGATGTTCTGGAGGAGGTTCATCCAATAGCTCACGGATACGGGGCGTGACCCGTCGTCGTCGACGCGTTCGATGCCGTTCCACGACGACCACACCCGACGACGCCTCGGCATTGCGGAGACGTCGGTGTGGAGAACGACCTCGTTGCGGTCATACCGGAACGTCGAAAGGATCCGACGCTCTTCGTCGGACGCATTTTCCCCGAGGATGCCGAGCGTGACATCGGCGTGGGTGGCGAACACGACGTGGTCGAACGTCTCCGACACACCGTGGACGTCCGTGACATCGACGCCGGTTCCACCGCGCCGCACGGAGGCCACGGCGCGGTCCGTGTGAACGGACGTGACCTCCTTGATGGCTCTCCGCACGTAGGCACGGGATCCCCCCGTGACGGTCCGCCACTGTGGCCGGTCGGTGATTCGGATGAGGCCATGGTTGTTCAGGAATCCGAGGAACGTACGTGCAGGCATGTCCTCGGCATTGTTGCGGGTCCCCGACCAGACCGCCGAGGCGAGAGGCATCAGGTAGTACGAGCCGAATCCGGCGGGGTACCCGCGATGGGCGAGGTATTCGGAGATGGAAACATCGTCGGGGACGAGGCCCCGGTCGAGGCGATCGGCCTCGGATCGGAAGCGGCTGATGCCACGGACAACGTCCCAGATGCGCCGGTCGAGGATGGCTCCCGGCCGGGAGAACATCGCTCCGGCCCTTCCGCCGTACTCGATCGTCCCGTCCTCGGATGAGACGGCGAACGACATGTCGCTCTCCTCGGTTTCCACCCCGAGCGCGTCGAAGAACCTGACGAGGTTCGGGTAGTTCCGCTCGTTGTAGACGATGAAGCCAGTGTCGACGGGAATCGTGACTCCGTCGATGTCGACGTCGAGCGTTCGGCTGTGGCCTCCCACGCGATCGCCGGCCTCGAAGAGGGCGACGTCATGTACCTGGCTCAACGCCCACGAGGCGCCGATGCCGGCGATGCCTGAGCCGACGACTGCAATCCGCATCGAACGAGGGCCTTTCACGAGGGG
>JAWOGV010000397.1:0-5154 GCA_046496605.1 Acidimicrobiia bacterium
CGAAGTGCGTCTCGAGCTTGTGGACCCGGTCCATGAGGCGATCGACGTCCTTGAGCATCACGCCGATCTCCACCTGGATGAGGCCCGCCTGCTCGCGCATCCGAACGTCGCGCAGGACCGCACGTACCGTGGTGAGGGTCGCCATCATCGTCGTTGGTGACACGAGGTACACCTTCGACCGGTGACTCAGCTCGATCACATCGGGGTGATGGGCGTGAAGTTCCGCATAGACGGCCTCGGAGGGGATGAACATCAGTGCGGAGTCGGAGGTCTCACCGGGAAGGATGTAGCGCTCGGCGATGTCCCTGATGTGCTTCTTCGTGTCCATCCCGAGCTGTTTCGAGAACACTGCCCTCTCCACGTCGCTGTCCGTGTTCAGCATCGACATGTATGAGGTCAGCGGGAACTTCGCGTCGATCACGATCGGGCCGGGAGGATTGGGGAGCTTGATGACGCAGTCGGCGCGTTTCGCGTTCGAAAGGACGACCTGGAACGCATAGGCGCTCGGCGGAAGCGCATCGATGACGATGTCGTTGAGCTGGACCTCTCCGAAAGCGCCCCTGGCATGCTTGTCGTCCAGCACGTGTTGCAGGCTCACCACCTGCTCGGAGAGTTCGGTGATGTTCTTCTGCGCCTTGTCGATCGTCTCGAGGCGCTGGGAGAGCTCACCAAGGGACTTCGCCGTCGCCTTGGCCGAGCCCGTGAGGTTCTCCCCCATCGTCGAGTGCACCGCGTCGAGCCTCTCGTTGAGCTGCTGGGCGAGATGCTGCTGGGAAACGGTGAGGGTGTCCGTCAGCGCCTTCGATGTCGCGACCTGGTTCTGGGCGACCGAGTCGACCTTGCCGACGAGGGCCTGCTGCGCTGCCATCAGCTCCGACATCCGCCGATCGACGTCGTCCGTCGCCGACGCTCGGGCCATCGAGACCAGTCGGACGAGGGTAACCGTGAGGCCGATCACCACGACGACGAGGAATCCGACGAGTGCGTACGTCACGATGCTCCACAACCGATGTCGCTACCTGTCCTGCTCACGCCTTCAGCGTAGATCCCGGGTGTGACAGAAACGCGGATGGCACCGGCGGCGCCGACGTTCGCAGGTTCCCCGGCGGTCCTCAGCCGAGACCAGCAGCCGATGCCACGGCAGCTGCCGTGGCGGGGACCGGATCCGGTAACACCAGGTCCCGCGTCGCCGTCGCCGGATCCTTCAGGCCGTGACCCGTCACCGTGCACACGACGACCCCCTCGGGGAGCGCGGCTCGGTACTTGATGATTCCTGCGACTCCGGCGGCCGAGGCTGGTTCACAGAAGACCCCGACGGACGAGGCGAGGAGTCGATACGCATCGAGGATCTCGTCGTCGGTGACCGCTTCGATCCTCCCGCCGGACTCGTCGCGAGCAGCAACGGCGCCGTCCCACGAGGCGGGGTTCCCGATGCGGATTGCGGTGGCGATCGTTTCGGGCTCGTCGAACACCTCGCCGAACACGATGGGCGCGGCGCCCTCCGCCTGGAATCCCCACATCGCGGGCGCCGTGCGCGCCTCGGTGTATCCCTTCCAATATGCGGTGATGTTCCCCGCGTTCCCGACGGGCAGAGCGTGGACCGCAGGCGCATGACCGAGGGCATCGATGATCTCGAACGCAGCGGTCTTCTGCGCCTCGATCCGATACGGGTTCACGGAATTGACGAGCTCCACGTCGAAGTCGGCGGCCAGGTCCCTGACGAGGCGGAGCGCGTCGTCGAAATTCCCCTCGATGGGCACCACCGTCGCACCGTGGACGAGCGCCTGCGCGAGCTTCCCTGCCGCGATCCTGCCCGCAGGGAGAACCACGATGCACCCGATCCCCGCCCGCCCGGCGTAGGCAGCTGCCGACGCCGAGGTGTTACCGGTGGAGGCACATGCCACCGCACGAGCACCCGATTCGACTGCCTTCGACACGGCGAGGGTCATTCCCCGATCCTTGAAGGATCCTGTCGGGTTCATCCCCTCGAACTTGAGCAGGACCTCCCGACCGACGATGACCGACACGGCGGGTGCCGGGATGAGCGGAGTGCCTCCCTCGAGGAGGGACACGACCGGAGTGTCGTCCGTCACCGGAAGGCGATCCCTGAACTCCTCGATGACGCCTCGCCACGTCACGTCGTGTCGCCGAGGACCCTGATGACCGAGGCGACCTCGATGACGTCGTCGAGGGCCCGGAGGTTCGCCACTGCGACCCGCTGATCGCGCTCGATGGCGCGATGGGTGACGATCACGAGCGCCGCTTCGTCATCTGCCCCCTCCTGCCACACGGATCGGATCGAGACACCTGCATCCCCGAAGACCGATGCGATCCTCGCGAGAACGCCTGGGCGATCCTGGACGAGCAGCCGGACGTAGCGAGCCGTCGACACGTCCTCGAACGGGACGATCTCACCCGGGGAGAACCGGATACGCGGAGCGACCTGGGCGCCCGCGAGCATTTCCCGTGCCGCATCGATCACATCGCCGAGAACCGCCGTTGCCGTGGGCTCACCACCCGCACCGGGGCCCGCGAACAGGAGCGAGTCGATCGAAGGGCCCTCGATGAACACGGCATTCGTGGCCCCCCTGATCGCGGCGAGCGGATGATCCGTCGGGATGAGGGCGGGGTGGACCCGTGCGCTGATGCCAGCGGGAGTGCGCTCGCACACCGCGATCAGCTTCACCGCGTACCCGAACTCCGCGGCGAACCCGATGTCGACGGCCTCGATCGACTCGATGCCCTCGCGGTAGACGTCATCGAGTCCCGTCCAGGTACCGAAAGCGAGCGAGGCGAGGATCGCGGCCTTCGCGGCAGAGTCGGCTCCCGACACATCGGCGGTCGGATCGGGTTCCGCGTATCCGAGCGCTTGGGCACCCGAGAGTGCATCGGAGTACGACTCACCGAACTCTGCCATCTGGGTGAGGATGTGGTTCGTCGTGCCGTTCACGATCCCCAACACGCGGGTGATCGACTCCCCTGCGAGCGTCTCGGACAGGGGCCGGATGATCGGGATGCCGCCTCCCACGGAGGCCTCGAACAGGAGGGGAACTCCTGCACGTTCGGCAGCGGCGATCAGCTCGGGCCCACGCGCTGCGATCAGCTCCTTGTTCGCCGAAACCACGGGCTTGCCGAGCTCGATCGCTGCGAGGATCAGGTCTCCGGCGGGATCGCGCCCTCCCATGACCTCGACGATCAGGTCGACCGTCGGGTCGTTGACGACGGCGAAGGGGTCGTCGGTCAGCAGGCCATCGGACACGGGGAACTCCCTTGTTCGATGGACGTCCCGCACTCCGATCCTGCGCACGTCGAAGGTGAGGCCGGTCTTGAGCGCGATCGCGGCGGAGTCACCGATCAGCCGACGCACCAGCGCTCCGCCAACTGTGCCTGCGCCAAGCAGGCCGATACCGATCGTTCGTTCCATGACGGGCGACGATAGCCGTGGGGAGGCTCCTCCCAGCCGCCACCGGTGGACCCGGACCGGCAACTTCACGATGAGCGCTTCAGAAGTCCCAGTTTCCTGCCGTTACCACTACGCATGGGGATGAACCGCAGTCGGCTGGGCGCGATGCTCGTGTCGGTCGTCGTCGTCGCGACGACGCTCGGCTCCGTTCCCGCGTACGCGGACGAACACGACCACCCCGACGACACGACCGTGACCGTTGACACGACGGACACGACCGAAACGACGGTGGCCGTCGCGCCCGCACCCGGGCCACGACGCACCTTCATTCCCGTGAAGCGCTACAACGTGCTCCGGAAGCTCGTCTTCCCCGTGGTCGGACTCTCCAAGTACTGGTCCGGATTCGGCGACTGCCGCGACAACTGCACGCGAGAGCATCACGGCATCGACATCTTCACCTACGGGTACAAGGGGTTCCCGATCGTCGCCACCCACGATGGGACGGTCACCAAGGTCACGTACGACGAGGGCAACGCCGGATGCTCCGTGCGGATCCGCGGCAAGGACCGCTGGGAAACCCGGTACTACCACCTCAACAACGATCTCCCAGGGACGGACGAGATCGGGGCTCCATGTCCGGCTCCGGGCATCGAGGTCGGTACCGAGGTCATGGCGGGCCAGATCATCGGGTACATGGGTGACAGCGGTAACGCCGAGGACACCCCGGCCCACCTGCACTTCGAACTCCGGAACAGGAGCGGATACCCGATCGACCCATACCGGTCATTGAAGAACGCTGCGCGGGTCGCCTTCGAATGGCTGCCAGCAGATCCCCAGACGGCGACGATGCTGCTGGCGGAGGCCTCTCACACCTCGGCACGGATGCTCACCATCATCGATTCTCAGGACATGCACCGCGTGGGTGCCAGCGAGGCAGGCGCGACGTTCCTCGAGAGCCCGCTGCTCGCCGTCGATCGGACGGACCCGACGCGGGCGATCTCCGAGATCAAGAGGTTGGCACCTGAGCGCATCCTGATCATGCATGACGACCCCGGCAGCTGGCTCGAGCAGCTTGCACGACCCCTCGCTCCGATCGTCGCCCGATGGGAGATCCCCGACCCGCATGCCCCCGTACTGGCCGTGACGCCGGACGCGGTCGAACCCGTACCCTTCGAGTACAACCCTCCCGATCGCTTCACCACCATCATCGCCGGTGTCGTCGACCGGATGCACCGATCACGTGTCGAGACCTTCGAGGCGTACGCATTCGATCATCTGTCGATCGTCCTCACCTCCGAGACATGGGCACCGCACGGAATCGGCGAAACATCGCGGAGCTGGCCAGGCAAGGACGTGGACCAGACCCTGCTGTGGTGGCACACGGGCACGGGGTGGGTGGGAACACCGACGATGGACGAGGCCCCACACCCCGGGTTCGCCTATGTCACGGAGAAGCTCGCCCAGCCCCAGACGCTGAACTTCCTCTCCAGTCTTGCCGAGCTGCCGCCGTACCCCGTGTGGAGTTCCTCATGATCGTGCACATGGTGCTGGTCAGCGGTTGATCTCGCACTCGCCGGGGTGCTCACGTATGCTCGACTGATGACCACTCGGCACCGATCCGGTCGAATTTCGACCGTATTCGCCATCGCAGTGCTCGCGCTGATGGGCTCGGTGAGCGCGGCCGAGGGGGCTGATAGCGCCGGCGGCGCAGTCACCGGGTCTGTCGATGGTCCCGCAAGCGAGACCGTGTT